>JASHZU010000014.1 GCA_030042375.1 Verrucomicrobiia bacterium | reverse complement strand
TTTTCCCAATCGTTCTCCGGGTATCCTTCCATCTCCGGCGGCGTTTGAATCACGAAGTTTGGGCGAAACCGGCGCGTTTCGAACTGTCCACCGGGATAAGAGGCCCGCAGGCTATTCAACGTGGAGGTGGTAAGAAAATGGATTGCCGCGCAGTCGAAAAACGTTTCCGTTGGCATTGCTTCATCGGTCACTACGTCGCGGCGCGCCAACCCGTCGATATCCGGCCAATATTCCTCCAGCGTGCCCGTGCCCATGGCGCCAGCCAGGAACTTCACCGGTTTTCCGAGGCTGGCGGACAGTTTACTTTCAATCTGTCCGTCCTCCGTGGAAATGATGCTGCCATCGGGAAACGTAATTCGTGCCGGCGGCAGCACGCCATTGTCGAGCGGGCGCGTGAACGCCGCGCGGTAGGAAAAGAGGTTCGGCCATTTCGAGGGGTTTTTGGCGCTGGCGACCTTCCCCGTGGCCGGATCGGCGATCGAAAACACACGATCCCCTTGCAACCCTTTTGTTCCTATCCGCGTGGCGTTCAGTTCTTCACCCATCATAGATTTGACTGGATAGCGGTGAATCGCCGCGATTAAACCTATTTGGTTTTTCATGCTGTGGATCAAGCGGCTGCCGTTCCCGTTCCCGCATGTTGCGCCTTCACTTCCGCGCCCACTTCCGCCACGCGCTGCGGTTTTTGGTGCTGCATGCTCATTACTTGAATGAGGCCGAACCACAGATAACCGAGGAAAACGTAGGGGAAGGCATTGACCGGCGGTGAAGGAATGGGCCAGACGCTGCCAATGATGGGAATCAGCATCAGGATCATCGCCACAACGCACAGGACGATATGCTTGGCTTGCATTTCCCCGCGCTTTTTCAGAAATGCCGGGGCTGCCAGCACGATGAGGCTATAGGCGCCCACGAAACCAAATGCGCCCATCGTGCCCGCGTCGTTAAATTCATCGAGTACCGCGAAGCCATTGGCTGTCAGAACATAATAGCAAACGGTCACCACCGTAAACATCACAATGGCAAACACGGTAAGCGCGACATGGGGCGTGCCATATTTGGGATGCGCAGCGCCGGTTTTCGCCGGGAAGAAATCATGGCGGCCCATCGCAAACATCACGCGTGCAGCTGCGTTCAGGCAGGTGGCCGCCAGCGCAAAAAAGCTGACCATCGCGCCGAACGAAAGAATCGGCTGCAGGAAAGGTACACCGTATTGGACGGCAAGCGTGTTAAGTGGCGCATCCAATTTGTCCAAAGTGGTTGCGTTCCCCTCCGTGCCCTGCACTTCCACATAAGTAATGAAAATAAACCAGGAAGCCGTGATGATGAGACTCCAGATGATCGAGCGGGGAATCGTCTTCAGGGGATTAGCCGCTTCTTCACCAAACTGCGCCGAACTTTCGAAGCCGACCAAACTGAAGATGGCCACCACCGCACCCATGCCCAAGGTCAGCATCGACGTGCCCTTAAAGTTGAATTGCGTGGTGTCAATGGCGAAGTGTTTGTGACCCAGCACAATCAACGCCAGCATCAGAATGAAGAAAATAGAGAACGCCTCCAGCCCTAGGCTGACCAGGGTCGAAATTTTAATGTCTTTGTAAGCGATAAAGTAAGCTGTGCCTATGCAAAGAACGAAGAGAAACACCGGCGGCATATTGACGTGAACCATCTGGAGCAGGGTTTGTGCAAAAATGGTAAATCCTGTCGTGCCGGCCAGGCTGATAAATAAGTATGCCCACAACAGGCACCAGCCACACATCGAGCCGCCCGTGAAACCCAGGCCGGACATAACGTAACTATACATCGAGCCGGAAGATGTCGTGCGCCGGGCAAATTCGCACAGGCTGAGCGCCACGAATAATACCAGCACGGCGCCAAGGGCATACGAGAACCAGCTAATGGCACCGGTGGTGCCGTACATCAAGGGCACAATGAGCGCCGCAGTCATCGTGGGGGAAATGACGCCGATGTTTTGCGCCAGGAGTTCTTTGAAGTGTAAACAATTTGCACGGAGTTTATTCATAGGTTGATTGGTTGTGTTTTTAGTTCAGGAAATCATTTTTTTGCCGGGGGTTTAAAAAATTCCGACGGCGGCACGCACCACCCCACGCGTGCCGCCGTCTGGCGGATATCGGGTTAATGGATTTTTCCTCCTGCGACCTTTCCTCCTGCGACCTCCATCTCCGGCGTATTCGCGAGCCCCACCGCCGCACTCCCGAAATTAGAAGGGGTCTTTCCTGGTCGTTCGCACTTAGATGCCTTACAGGTAACTTTGTTGTCATAAAGGCAACTCCCTTTTAGCAATGCTGATGCCAAAAATCTTTTTTGAAAAAACCCCTGAAAAAGCGGCGCAAAAATTTTCAGCCAGTCTTTTTTGCTGTCGCGATTTGCTCAGGGCGAGCAAATTAAAACCACTTATCAAATTGTCTTAAAATTAGATAAGAATTAGCATTCCGTATTTTCCTGCCGGCACAATGCCGTGTAGCTTATTTCAAATGCCTGTTACCTGGTCTCCCACTCGCAGTTCTTTTCCCACTTCTGATGGCGGCACGGAGGTGTTGATGGCGAAGCGATAGAAATGATTGAAGCGCGTGGCGTTCGACCATTCGGGGAGCGAGCTTTTTCGCTGTTCCATGAAGCTTTTTTGAAAGCCGGAAACGCCCTGGCCGCTGTCGGGGTCGCGCGTGGGCACGACGCAGCGCTGGCAGGGATTGTGCCCGAAAAATTTCACGTCCCCGATTTGGAACGGCTTCAATTCCCCAGCGGCGCCGAACAAGCGGTCCTCACAAAAAGGCGCATCGTCGCCTATCAATTCGAGGTTGGTGCGGAAACGGCGCCGCACACTTTCCAGCGTCAGCCCGGCATACCATGATTGGACGGCGCGCAAACTGGCCTCGCCCACAATCGTTGGGCCAAAGGCCTCGCGGTCGTCGGGAAAGCCTTTTTCGGTTTCATGGCGCACGGTGATGGCAAAGCCGAAAAAGTCGCTTAGCCATTTTTCCATAGGCTCCCGGTTGTCCAATTGAAATTGCACGGGCGATTCCTCCTTTTGCCACAGGCGGACTTCGCGGATTTGGGGATCGAACTGCGAGCGCAGGTCGTGGACACGCGCCGTCCGCTTGCCATTTACCACTTTCCCTTCAATATCATAAATGGCGAAGACGCGGTCGTTCTCCAAAATACCGCCAGCGGTGAAGCGCGCGGATTCGACGGAGAAGCCATCCAGAGACTTAATTGGAAATATAATAATGCGACCGAGTTGCATGTACTGCGTTGCCAGTATGGCAACGGCACGCGGAGCGCTGCAATTCATTTCCCAAAAATTTTCATTTCGTTTAAGCTCGCGTCGCATGAAACAGAAGAGCTTACCCTCGGGCGGGTGCATTCTGCATCCGCGTTTCCGCATCCTCTGCGGCACGGCCATTGCCTTTGGCCCGGGCAAAGCCGATTTGCTCGAAGCCATCCAGCAAACCGGCTCGATCACCAAAGCGTCCGGGCAATTGGGCATGTCCTATATGCGGGCCTGGACTTTAATCCGTACCATGAACCGGAACTTCCACGAACCGCTGGTGGCGGCGATGCGCGGTGGCATGCGCGGTGGCGGGGGGGCGGCTTTGACGAAGACCGGTTCCCAGGTGCTGGCGCTATATCGGCACATGGAAAAGGAAAGCCTTGCCGCCGCCCGGTCGGATTGGCAGAAACTTCAAAAGCTCCTGAAAAGAAAATCGGCAAAATAGATTAGCCGTCATATTTTAAATTAGATAAATGAAATAGATTCAACTTTACGGCGCCGACCGGCCATATTATATAGTTAAGCGCAATACAAATGGGAGAAGTGCGCGCCATGATAAAAAACCTTTTTCAAGTGAAACAATTTCTTCGAACGATAGCAGTCGTCTGCATCCTGGCGATGGTGGCCATCGCCCGGGCGTCCGACCTCACGGTGTTTGCCGCCGCCAGCCTGACTGATGGTTTAAAAGAAATTGGCGCAGACTACGAAAAAGAGACCGGCCAGCATGTTGTCTTTAATTTTGAGGGGTCGAGTGTGCTGGCGCGGCAGATTCAGGAGGGGGCGCCCGCGGACATTTTCTTTTCCGCTGACGAGACACAGATGGATCGACTCGCGAAAGGCGGGTTGATTGATCCTGCGACGCGACAAGACCGCCTGGGCAATACGCTGGTTGTAGTTGTTCCGGCAGACAGCGACTTGCAAATTCATTCTGCAAATGACCTGGCAAGTGTGAAGCAACTTGCCCTGGCTGATCCTAAAGCTGTCCCTGCCGGAGTCTATGCGAAAGCCTGGCTTCAGAAATTGAGTCTCTGGGACGCTATTGAACCCAAGGTAGTACCGACCGAAAACGTTCGGGCGGCACTTGCAGCGGTGGCCTCCGGCAACGTGGATGCAGGAATTGTTTATAAAACCGACGCGGCCATTTCCAAACATGTGAAGGTCGCATATGAAGTTACCGACGGGCCGGGCATCCGTTATCCCATGGCGATGATAAAAGCATCGGCGCAGCCGGATGCTGCCAAAAAATTCCTCCAGTATTTGGACTCGGATGAAGCCGCGCAGGTTTTCAAGAAATTTGGCTTCGCCGTCCGCGATCCATGAGTGCTGACGAATGGCAGATTGTTTGGTTCACCGCCTGGGTTTCGGCGCTGAGCACGGTTCTGATTCTGCCATTTGGTTTGGGCGCGGCATGGCTGCTGGCGCGATATGACTGGCCGGGGAAATCACTGGCTGAAACGCTGATTACGCTGCCCCTCGTCATGCCTCCGGTCGCCACGGGGCTTATTCTGCTGGAAATTTTCGGAAGGCACGGCATTGGCGGATTCATTCATGATCATTTTGGCTTCGATATTATTTTCACTTGGCGCGCAGTGTTGATCGCCTTGGGCGTGATGTCATTC
>JASHZU010000094.1 GCA_030042375.1 Verrucomicrobiia bacterium | reverse complement strand
ATCAGGAATAACTGTCTACTTCCTTAATTGCCGAGGCGAAGGCCTGCGGCGCTTCCTGCGGTAAGTTATGCCCGATTCCACCGGTAATCAACCGGTGCGCATACCGGCCTGTGAATTTTTTGGCATAAGCGCCGGGCGCCGGGTGCGGCGCGCCGTTGGCACCGCCTTCCATGGTGATGGTGGGCACGCTGATGTCCGGAGCCTCGGCCAGCCGCTTTTCCCAGACGTCGTATTGAGCCTCGCCTTCCGCCAGGTCGAGCCGCCAGCGGTAATTGTGGATGGTGATGGCAACGTGGTCCGGGTTGTTGAAAGCCATCGCGCTGCGCTCAAAAGTGGCATCACCGAAATTCCATTTTGGCGAGGCGAGCTGCCAAATGAGCTTAGCAAAGTCGTGCCGGTTTTGGTCGTAGCCCAGCCGGCCGCGTTCCGTGGCAAAATAAAATTGGTACCACCATTGATATTCTGCCGGCGGCGGCAACGGTTTCCGTCCGGCCTCCTGGCTGCCAATTAAATAACCACTCACGGACACCAGGGCTTTACAACGTTCCGGCCAAAGCGCCGCGATGACGCAACCCGTGCGCGCTCCCCAATCGAACCCGCCGATGATGGCTTTGTTAATTTTTAGGGCATCCATCAAGGCAATGGTATCGAGAGCCACCGCCGACGGCTGTCCGTTACGGAATGTTTCAGTGGAAAGAAAAGTCGTCGTGCCATAGCCGCGCAGATACGGGACGATGACTCGATAACCTGAAGCCGCCAGCATGGGAGCGACATCCACATAACTGTGGATGTCATAAGGCCAGCCATGCAGTAAGATGACAGGCGGCCCATCCGCCGGGCCGTCTTCCGCATATCCAATATTCAGGACACCGGCACTAATTTGCTTCAACGAAGCGAACGAGGTGTGCGAGCCCGCGCCACTCGTGGTGGCATCCGCCGTGTCCGCCGCGCTGAATTGTGCATTCGCCAAACCCATGGAAGCGAGTTTGGCGGCCGCGACGCCGATAGCCGCATTGCGGATAAAACGGCGGCGATCATAACCGTTTTCTTCGGATGTCCTGGTTGTATTCATGGGTGGCACTCCTGCAGGGACGATTAAATTAGGTTGAGCTGAACATCGATATTGCCCCGTGTGACGCGGGAATAAGGACATAGCTGGTGCGCCGTATGGACAATCGTCTCAGCCGCGTCATGATCCAGGCCCGGCAGGCTGATGTTGAGGCGCGCGCGAACGAAATACATGTCGTTAGGGTCCTGGCAAAGGTCAATTTCAGCATCCACAAACGAACCCTCTGGGTATTTCAGTTTATTTTTGGCCGCGGCAATCTTCATCGCACTGGTGAAACAGCTCGACCAGCCTGCGGCAAAGAGCTGCTCCGGGTTGGTGCCATTGCCCGGGCCTCCGGGAAGCGAAAGCTTCACGTCCAGACGCCCATCCGAGGTGCGGGACGAACCGCCATCGCGGCCACCCGTCGTGTGGGCTTTCGCCGTGTACAGGACTTTTTTCAATTCAGGGATTCCGGTTTCTTCAGTCATGGTTGCATTCATATGTATCTTCTTTTTGGTTACTTGATAAAAGCTGTGGTTCGATAACAACACTTCACAGCGTCACGCTACTCCCATCCTCAAAAGCATAGCACAAATACGTGGTCATGCATATTCCACGACTAGGCTGACCGGGAATAACTCTTTCGTGTTGGACGGGAAAAACCTGTCTTTTGTCACGACTCCGGCGGTAGACAGACTGTCACCATTTCCTTGAATCAGTTTAAGGTTTAGTCAGGGAAATATTGTTGTCCTTCGTGAACTGCCCGGATGGTTCCCAGCAGTTCGCAGCGCAATCTGCTTTTATGCAGATAAGCCTGCGCGCCAAGTTCGATCGCCCGCTGGATGCAATCGTCGCCACTCAGGGCGGTAATGACAATAAACCGGGCGTAAGGAAACTCTTTGCCCAGCGCAGCGATGACTTCCTCCCCGCGAACGACCGGCAAATTCCAATCTACGAGCGATATATCCGGCTGAAGCTCCTTAAACCGTTCAATGGCCTGCCGTCCGTCACTGGCTTCGCCGGCGACGACGATATCCGGCTGGGCATTCAGGATGGCGCTGATTCCATCCCGCATCCCCGCGTGATCATCAATCACTAAAACCCGAATCTTTTGCACTTTGATACCTCCTTCCCAAACTTTAATGCCAAAGAATAAAAAACAACCTACCCGACCGGATTGGTGCCAACCCGATCGATATTTTTATGCGTTTGCTCCAAATCAATAATCCCGCGCTGGGATGCTGTGACCACGGCTTCCGTGCGATCCAGTACGTTCAATTTACCGAAAATCCTCTTGATATGGGCTTTCACCGTGTCCTCTGTAATCTCCAGCGCGGTGGCGATTTCCTTGTTTCGCAGGCCCTGGGCTACCAGTTCCAAAACCCGTCGTTCGCGTTCTTTTAGCTCAACACGCGGTATGTTTTCGGCCAATTGAAGGGCCGCCAGGGGAGAAATGTGCCGGCGACCTGCATAAACTTCACGGATAGTTTGAAGCAATTCAGTTCGCACCGTTGCCTTCAAAAGATAACCCTGCACCCCGGCCTCCAACGCTCGATAAATGTCCTCATCTCCTTCGAAAGTGGTCACCACGATAATCCGGGCGTCAGGAAATTCCTTGCGGATTTTAACTGTCGCATCCACTCCACCCATGCCGGGCATTTTTAAATCCATCAGGACAACATCCGGCCGGTGCTCGCGGTATTTTTTAACACCAGCCTCGCCATCGCCCACTTCGTCAACCAGCAACATATCGGGCTGCGTCTCAATAATCGCCTTGAGGCCTTCCCGCACTACCGGGTGGTCATCCACGCAAAGAATGCGAATCGCCCTTGGCTTTTTCATTCGTTTCGTATCAGGCATATCATTGATTTGTCCGGCAATTATGACTTGGCCGTTTCTAAAATTCCGTGATCGTGTGATTTCAAACCCAGGCTCATGAGCAGTGCAATGAATGCCAGCGCGGCAGGACATCCAAAGGACTTCAGTCCCGTAACGGCAAAGCATCCCGCGCCCAGGGCGGCACCGATGGTAAAACCAACGATGACGAGGCAAGTTTGCCCGGCTTTTCGGCGTGCCTCAGTTACGTCGGCGAAAGCGCTTTTGAATATCACATTACTGGCTTCGATGAAAAAGCGGGTAATATTCGCTGTCATTGCTACGGTGGAAGGCGCCCCGCACAGCAAAAGTTGCACGAGCGCGGCTTGGACGCCCATGGCCGCAACGGCTAATTGGCCGGCAATAATTGCGCTATATGAATTCTGGTCAAAATGTGGCCCGAAACCGGCGCAAATGACAAACGAGCCGGCCAACAACAGGAACTGCAACAAGAGCAAAACCGGCAAGCGGCGAACGTGAAGCCATTCAAAGCCGGCTACCAACCATGCCGTCAGCAGGATCGCCAGGATAAAGACAGGCAGAGATAAAATCAGCGTCGTGTCTGCGACGCCCCGCGCCACAATATGCGCGGCCAGAATGACTAGGTTGCCCGTCACATGGGCATTGAACAGGCCGAGTCCCAGAAGGCTGCAGGCGTCCGCGCTGCCCGCAATCACGCTCAGCAGAATGAGAAGCCATTTATTGGAATACGTGTCATTGGTCTGCGGCAAAGGAGCTTTTGCCTTCGGAAGTTTGTGAGCCTTGGATTCATGATCCATCACATGACACTAACACTTGTGTATTAAGATGTATATTCCACAACACGGGTGATTTGAGGCAACCCTTTTGAGGTAGGCAACCAGCGGGAGAAATTGCCGCGGTTTCACCGCGAAAACGGCAGAATTATTCGGTAAGTTTGACTTCCCGGTGACGGCTGCGGAGTTTGAAAAACGGCCGTTCCAGCCCGTAATATGAGAGCAGCGCCACGGCCAGGAGAGGAACAATCCAGGCTCCCATCCACCACACGCGGTTTAGCCCAAAGATTTGCGGCGACCTCCAGAAGAGTTGTTGCCAGATGTAGAGGGAATAGGACCAAACGCCGATACGGCGGACCCATTCCAAATTCAAGAGCTGGTAAGGGCCCCATTCCGGTGCAAGGACGCTATGCAACAGCAAAATCGTGAAACCCAATGCCTGGAAACTCGGGCCAAGCTGCGTGACGGTGACCGTTTTGGCCGAAAGCAAACTCGCAATGTGAGGAAAGAGGATTAATGCGATCCCCAGGGCCACCGTCCAAAATGGACGCGCCTTCAGATACCATTCCAGCACCCCGCGGCGATGAGCAAACAAAACCGCGCCAAAACAGCCGAACGCCAAACAATCAAAATATTTAAATGCATTTCCCGCAAACCACATGTAATTGGCACCACGGATGGCGGCGACGGCCAAAATGATAATTACCAGGAAGCCCAGAAGGGAACGGTCGCTTCTCTTGCCCACAAAACAAAACACCACTGGCCAGACCAGATAGAATTGTTCTTCGACGGAAAGCGACCAAAGGTGCGCGCTGAAAGAATCGCCCCCGGTAACGCCGCCTCTCATATTTCTCGTGAAGGTCAGGTTGCCAACCCAGGCATCCGCGCTTTGCTTTCCGATGCCCGTCACCTCCAGCACCGCCAGCACGCCCAAAAAAGCAAAATAGGTGGGAAGGATGCGCAGGCAGCGGCGAATATAAAATTCGCGGAGGCTGACCGAACCTTTTTTGTCCCGTTCCAAAATCATCAGCCAGGTAATCAAAAATCCGCTAATCACAAAAAAGAACCGCACGCCCAGGTTGCCGTCGAACACCGGGTTGTAAACCGGCGAGCGCGAGAAAGGAAAACCCACCACGAACGCCGCATGGCATCCCAGCACCATCAGGATGCTCACCGCCCGCCAGCCATCCAGGGACTGCAGGCGCGAAGTGACCGCCGGCCGCGAACGCGATACCGCCTCCATCGAAATAGAGGCGGGCGGCGGGTACAATTCTGCTCGGATGGCGGTCTGCACCATTAGAAATGAGCAGTTTTTGAGCCACTAACGGCAGCGGATAACTGGAGGATTTATAGAAAAATCGAAACGAAAAAGAGGGGCCGTTGGCAGGTCCCCATTTTAACCGCACATCTTCAAAAATTCTTTTTCGCCGATGATTTTGACGCCGAGCTTTTGGGCTTTGTCCAGCTTGGAACCGGCTTCTTCGCCCGCGAGGACAAAGTCCGTGTTGCCACTAACGCTGCCGCTCACTTTGCCGCCGAG
>JASHZU010000093.1 GCA_030042375.1 Verrucomicrobiia bacterium | reverse complement strand
GTGGAATGCCCGGTAGTGCTTCTGTTTTTGGTGGGAACATATTTTGGCTGGTTTGGATTGCCGGCCACGCTGGTGTTGCTGTTCATTTCGCTCTCAAGCCTAGGCCTGGCTTATCCGAACGCGGCGGCGCTATCGCTGGTGCCCTTTGACCATAATATTGGCAGCGCTTCGGCCATGCTGGGCTTCCTGCAAATCGGCATTTCCGGGCTGGCGGCGGCGAGCATCGGCATTTTTAATTCGCACACGATGCTGCCGGTGGCGGCCATCATGGCAGCGACGTCGTGGATTGGTTTTGCGATTCTGCTCATTGGCAAAAGCCGCCTCAAACAGGTGCGCTATGTGGAGGAAAAGGATGCAAACTTTTTGCCGCATTAACTTTAGATTGGCCACAGGGCCCCGAGACCGCAGACAAAGATTCCAAAATAGGCGGTCACTTGTTTAGCGAAAATTCCTTGAGGGTGTTGCCGCGTGAATCCGTCAGCCAGGCGCGATGGATTTGCCATGGCGCATCTTTAGACGGACGGTAAATCTGGTAATGGTAGATTTCGGACGTGTCCATTAAAAAATTCATCGTGAAGGAATCAGGATATAAAAAATAGACGTTGATTTTGCGGGCAGGCTGCCAGCCCGGCCAACCGGGCAATTTCCCCTGCTCCCTCAAATCCAGCAGGAATTTGAGCGCTGATTTGCCCTCTGCCTTTGCATTTTTTTGAAAATTCCGGTCAAGGAAAGGCCCGACGCTGGTCTGTTTCAGATAGAGGGTCTGATTGGGAAAATCGAGCGTCACCAGGTTTCTCGCAAAAAATTGAAGGCCGAGGCCGTTGTACCAGGTCAGGGGGGCCAAAGACGTATAATTCGTGCCCAAATCACGCAAGACGAGGCGGGTGTAAAGTTTGCCTCCCAAAATTCCATTGGGAAATTCGGCTTCGCCCTCCACGCGCATGGTTTGTTGATTAGTCCATTGATAATATAATTGAGGCACCAGCCAGCCGTCGGCATTATCGCCGAGGTCAATGAGTGAGCCGGGGCCTTTTGCGCCGACGAGGTTTTGGGCAATGGAGTAGCAGCCGGACAAAGTTTCCTTGAGCGGAAAGGCGATGCCGAGGTCGCGTTTGTCCAAATGTCGATCATCCAGAAAACGGACTTTATTGGCCGCAAAATCGAGCTGGATGCAGTAAGAACTGAGAACATCGATGCCGAGGATTCCCATGACCGGACGCCCGGACTCTCGCGAACATTTGCTCAAATCCGTCGCGGCGACATGGGTTCCAGTCTTCATCAATAGCGTTTTTCCCAAATAAAAGGCCGGGGTGGGATAGATGTCCGAAATATTGGTAAATTCAAAAGTTCGCGTTGGCTGAGTGCCGATACGCTTCCCCAACTTCGACTCGAACGATTTATCAATACTGGTCATTGGCGCTCCGGTATCCAAACAAAACGGCAACTCTTCGCCGGCGACCCGGAGGTTGACAAACAGCCATTGTCCCCGGCCGGCATCTTTGTTCATATCCAGTTCGCCGGGGAGGCCGGAGCGCACGGGGTCCTCCGATGCGCAGGAACACAAGAAAATCAAGCTGAGGATTCCCCAATAGCCGAAAAAGCGCATAAGCTATTTTAGAAGCTCCCGGCTTTTATGTCCAATGGCACGTCGCTTTCTCCTCGACTATCGCCCGTTCCATCAAAATCATTTGCGCGTGCCAACTTGCGTCATCTTCAACCCCGCCGCGCGCGGCAACAAAGCGCGGCATTTCCGCAAGTACCTGGATGAAATCGGCGGACGAGCGGCGCTCAAAGCCACCGCCGCGCCGGGGGACGCGCGCCGTTTCGCCAAGGAAGCCATCGGCGATGGTTTCGATGTCATCGCTGCCGCCGGGGGCGACGGCACGGTGAACGAAGTGCTGAACGGCATTGGCGATGCCAACGCTTTCGGCAATGTGCGGTTCGGGGTTTTGCCGCTTGGCACAGTCAACGTCTTCGCGCGGGAATTGAAAATCCCGCTGCGCATCGAATATGCCTGGGAAGTTTTGCAACGGCGGCAGGAAATTCAATTGGATTTGCCGCAGGTGGAATTTTCGGAGAACGGCAGCGTCAAAAAACAGTACTTCATCCAACTGGCCGGGGCGGGCGTGGATGCGCGGGCGATTGAACTGGTGGATTGGTCCACGAAGAAAGCGATCGGGCCGCTGGCCTATCTTGTTGCGGGGCTAAAAGCCATGCGCGAACGAAAGCCGCGGATCAACGCCTGCGAGAATGGCTCTCCCGTCAAGGCTTTCGAGGGCGAGCTGGTAATGATTGGCAATGGAAAACTTTACGGGGGGTTGGATATTTTTCCCCAGGCCGATTTGAATGACGGGCTTTTGGACGTTTGCATCGTGCCGCGCGTTGACTTCGCAACGCTGTTTAGCTGCGCGCCCAATTTGCTTCTGCGGCAAAAGTTGCCGGAAAAAATGGTGAAACGTTTTCGCGCACCGGTTTTTGAAGTAACGGGCGAAACGACGGCGGCGTTTCAACTGGACGGCGAAGGCATCGGGCATTTGCCGGCGAAATTTTCCATGGCGCCGGAGAAATTACGGGTTGTGGCGTGAAAGTTAATGCATCCATCTCATGAATAAAACCATTCATCACGTCTTGACGCCGCTGATTCGGCTTCCGTTGCGGACGGTTGGCCGTTCGGGAAGCATGCTGTCGGCGGACTTTGGCGATTTGCACGATGTTTCTATGCGCGAGGGCGGCAGTAAATCGGTCTACGATTGGACGATCCAAATCCAATGTCCCTGGCGCATTTCGCAGAGCGGGCGTATCGTCGCGGCCTACCGGGATTTTTATTTCAGCGATGTTCCATTGAAGAGCGTGGACGTCATGAACAAGAGCCGGTTCGATTCCGTTTTGCAACACCTGTGCGCGGAGCTTGATGCCCTGGCGCCGGTGGTCACGTCGGTGGAATCGGATGACACGGGCGGATTTAGCGTGAATATGAGCCATGGATACCGGCTGGAAGTGTTTCCGGCGGAAAGCATGGAATCGGGCAAACACTGGCGGATTTTTGAACCGGGCATCCTGGGAAAGAGTTTTGTTTTTCCGCCGGCAGAGAGCTGACAACGGTGTCCAAGCGGAGTTGACCGCGGCTAAAACATGGACAACACTGGTCCAATAATATGAGGTCATTCAAAAGCCATCTTCTGCGCGCATTATTTGTTTTAGCCGGGGCGATGCTTTTGAGCGGTTGCGCAACGATACCGGAAAACCTTTTCACTGTCTCCGGCCCGGGCTGGACGGTCCAGCAGGGGCAGGCTTTGTGGACGCCCCGCCGTGGCGGGCCGCAACTCGGCGGCGACCTGGTGCTGGCGACGGATGCCAATGGCCGGGCGTTTGTTCAATTTGAAAAAATGCCGCTGTCACTCGTTTCAGCGCAGGTCACACCGGAATTTTGGACGATTAATTTTGCGCAAGGCGGCGGTTTTTGGAAGGGACATCAACCGGCGCCGACGCGGACGATCTGGCTTTATTTGCCGGATGCCATCGCCGGCAAGCCGCTGCCCAAGCCATTGGAGTTTGAGCAAAAGCCCGGCGGCAATTGGCGGCTGGAAAATCCCAAGACCGGCGAAATCCTGGAGGGCTTTCTTTCATCGTGAGGGCCTTCCTGAAACGCTGGTGGTGGGTCCTGCTTCTTGCCGCCGTCGGCCTCGGTTTTTGCCGGCTTCGCTTCGACGTGGATGTGCTGGACCTGCTTCCAGACAACGAGCCGACGGTCCAGGGACTGAAGCTCTACGAAAAACATTTCACCAACGCGCGCGAGCTGGTCATCTCGCTGCACGGCCAAGACGCGGGACAAGTACAACGCGTGGCGGGTGAACTGGCTGCAAGCCTGCGGCAGCAAACCGATCTCGTCGAAGAAGTCACCTGGCAACCGCCGTGGATGGAACATCCGGAACAATTGGGCGAATTGCTGGGCTGGATGTGGTTTAACCAGCCGCCGACAGCGTTTAACGATTTAACCAATCGTTTAGCGCCGGGAAACTTGAATTCGGTTTTGGAGGAAACCAAAGATGCGCTTTCCACTTCGATGTCGCCGATGGATTTGGCGCGGCTGGAGTATGACCCCTACAATTTGATGTCGCTGCCAGCCGTTTCGAGCATGGCGAATTTTTCGAGCGGACAAAACCAACAGATGTTCGCGTCGGCGGATGGAACGTTCCGCGTGCTCTATGTGGAATCTGCGGTGGACCTGGCCAGCTATCGTTCCTGCGAGCGTTGGTTGAAGCAGATT
>JASHZU010000013.1 GCA_030042375.1 Verrucomicrobiia bacterium | reverse complement strand
GTTTGGGAGCGCGCGGACAGAAATAAAAAAAGTATTTTTTAAAAATAGCTTTACCAGCTTTGAGCAGCCTTTAATAGCCTTTAGCAGGCTTGAGGCTCTGGAACCGTTGATTTTTAACGCGGAGGCGCAAAGACGCGGAGATCCGAAACGCTGGCATCTGGCTTCTGCCATCTCCCATCTTCTAACCGCCAACTTCTTTTTCATTGGCGGATTTTACCAAATCGGCGGCGGACCGTTAGGTATTCGGGAACTAAAAATTATGAAGCTCTGCCGGCCCGTAGGGCCGGCATGTTTGTAGTAAAATCGGAAAAGATTCCCAAGCCCTTAGGCTTTCTTCCGGCGAATCAGCCCCAGCAAAAGGCCGCCACCGACACTGAGGCAAGCTATGGTCGAAGGCTCGGGGACAGGCGTCAGCGCGGCGAATTGAGCATCAATCTGCGAGGAACTCAGATCGCTGTTCCAGGTGGCCAAGGTGCCAAAATCTCCCTCCATGCCGGAGTTATTCGCCTGGCGATTGCCGACGACGATCAGTCCGGAAGATCCCGTTTCTCCGCTGGTGCCACCCACATCAGCGGTTGTGGCGTAGCCAGTGACTGTGGTGGCCGAGCCGAGTGTGCCGCCCACTTCACCGAGATAGTAGGTAGCAGAATCGCTGGCCGTGCCGTTAAAATCCCACGTGACCGCGATGTAATACCATGCGCCGGCAGTGAGAGTCGGCAGCACAGCAGAATGGCCGCCAATCTTGAGTTCAGGCGAGCCGCTACTGATGGCCAGGGCCAGGGCGTTCCCATCGGAAGTGGTATCACCCCCGATTGATAAAAAATACTCCGTCCCGCTGACCGTGGATAAGTTAAAGAGAAACGACAATGTCCCGACGCTGTCAACGGTGCCCTGGCCGGAGACGAAATTGTTGTCTGACATCGTATAGCCGCCACCGGTCGCATTCGCAGTCACCGCCAGCGCCCCATCGGCATCGCCGGACGCATCGGTCCCATAAGCGGTGTTGGCCCCGGCAGTAAATAACCCCGGGCCGCTATCGTTATTGACGCTGGCACTCAGGGAATCGTTAAAGTCGAATTGCTCCCACGGGGATTGACTCGCTATCGTGGCATCGTAATTGGCGACTTGCGCGTGAACCGACAACACTGACACGAGACTTAATGCTACTGCGATTTTTGTTTTCATGGCCTGATTGCTAGGTTTTTCTTCTGTTTCTAAGACAAATTTGCGGGTCCGGACGCAAAATACTACGGCAGTTAACGACTCGGTTTATCCTGACCGCGATCCCATAGCCAGCCCGGTTCCTGTCACGGCTGTGGGACTTTGACTATTAAATATCAAACTGTGGAAAATCATGCTACCCCCATTAAGGGGGGTACGGTGTATTAATCCTCGTTCTCGCTGCTTTGACGCGAATTCCGCGAATTAACACGAATTGTCCCTCGCGAAGGCAAGCCATTCTCAGACCGAGACAATCGTCCAACACTTTAGTGCTGGGGTATCAATGAAGAATTGAAATTAGGGCTCGACGGAGTCTCGCCCCACCGTTTCAGGTGGCGCGCTCGGAGATCGTCGCCCTACCTTAGTCCAAAATTCATTGGTGAAAATTCGCGGAAGGCACGCGTGTCATTCGCGTCAAAGTCTGGATGGCTCGCGAAGCAACGTCACTCCGAACTGTCCTTCACCATCTCACTCAGTTTCCTTACGGTATTCCAATTGCGCATGGTGCCGATACCCAGGCGTTTGGAGCCGATCACGGACAAGAGGCGGGATTCATTCGGCGGTTGTTTAAAATGCACCCAGAGGTCGCCGTTCACAATCTTCACGCGTTCGCCTTGCGTGAGATAGGGATGGAGCGTCGTTTCCAAATCCTGTGCGATGGGCTGGCGCATAATGCGCACCATGACACGCGAACCGTCCTGTTGTGATTCCTTCGGAAACGGGTTCTCCCCAACCAATCGCCGGAAGAGCGCGGCGGCGCGCACGATGGTATCCACGCGCCGGCCAAACCGCTTCTCAAAAGCATCCTCTAGACAGGCCTCCAGCGCCCTGACATTTGTTCCATGGCATTCGAATATCGCGTTGCCCGTGGCGATGAGCGTACGCGGGTTTTCCAGTCCCAGCTTCGCCAGCATTTCGCGCCAATCGGCCATGATGAGTCTCCGACCTCCGCTGATGCCAATGCTGAACAAAAGGGCGATATAGGTCATGTGCGCGGTAATTTAGGGAACCCATCCTCAACTCTCAACCCTCAACCTTAAACTAAAATGGGTATTGCCGCGTAGCAGCGTACGCATGCAGTGCAGTCCTACTTCATTTTTGCAGCGTGTCGTTCGGAGCCCACGCGTGTGGCGTTTTGCCCTGCCTTATTTGTCAGAAGCGACGTTAATCACCGCGTAGAAGGCTGGTTTGGGCTGGTCGTGGGCGTCGAAGAGGAGCGGACGTCCCATGGCGCGCCAGGAGACGCCGTCGTTTGCGCCCCAAAAGGTGACGACTTTCACGGATTGATGGTGCTTGAGGAAGACCCGAAACAGGTTCGCATATTGTTTGGCCGAGCGTTCATCGGCATCGCTCACAACCCCGCCCTGGGTCGCGGCGGCATTGGCCGCGACGTCGCCACTGGTGCTGCGCTGGCCACGAGCCGCGCTGTTGACATCGAGTTCCGTAATATGAATGGGCAGGCCCAGTGTCTCGAGGTCGGTCAATTCCGCGTCCAATTGCTCGGGTGTGGGCGACGAAACGCTGACGTGGGTTTGGGTGCCGATGGCGCCGACGGGCACGCCTTGCGCCTGCAATGATTTGATGAGCGCAATCAGTTTTTTGCGTTTGCCCGGGTTTTCCAATCCATAGTCGTTGTAGCGGAGAATGGCGTTGGGGTCGGCCTCGTGGGCGTATTCGAAGGCTTTGGCGATAAAGTCCGGCCCGATGATTTGTTCCCAGAGCGATTTCCGCAGCAGGTTCGTGCCGCCATCGGCCACCGCTTCATTCACGACGTCCCAGACCTTCACCTTGCCTTTGTAACGGCCCACGACCGTGGCGATGTGGTCGTGCATGCGTTGGAGCA
>JASHZU010000092.1 GCA_030042375.1 Verrucomicrobiia bacterium | reverse complement strand
CAAAGATCGGCATCGTAAACATGCGTCATATCCACAAAGTTTGAAGTGCCGCGCAGCGGGTTGGTGCCCATGAAATTGATGTGGTCGGTGACGACCATGAAATCGCCGGCGTGGAAGGATTTGTTGATGCCACCGGCGGCATTGGTTAATAGCAGATCCTGGATGCCAAACGCCGCGAGCGCGCGAACGGCAAAGGCGACGCGTTCCATGGCGTGCCCTTCATAAAAATGGGTGCGGCCGCTCAAGACGATCACGGGCGTACCGCCAAGTTCGGCGAAGAACAGTTTGCCGGCGTGACCAGCCACGGTGGGTTCCGGAAAGCCGGGGATCCTGGCATAGGGAACTTCCTTATTCACGCTCAGGTGATCCACGAGATGATGGAAGCCGCTGCCCAATACAATGGCCAAAGAAGGGCGGAGCCCGGAAGCCTTCTTAAGCGCCGCAGCGGCGGCCTGAGGCGTAACAGTCTGATTCATTGTTCGCTATTTTGCCTGATTTTGCACCCCGTCGGCAAGCAGAGCCACAGAGATTTTTTACGAAGATAACGCGGCTTTACGGGATGGCGAACCAATTGGTCGTGAAGGGAGTTCCGTTAGTGGACAAGGCAAGCGCAGATTGTAAGCCAGTAAGGGAGGCCTGTAAGATGCTGCCATCGGAAAAACCGATGTTACCGGCGAAGTGGTGACGAGCACCGGTCCAGGAAAGCGAGCCATTGGAGGGAACAACTAATAAACCGGATTTTACCGGGACGCCGCCGATGGCAAAGTTATCGTCGCCGATCATTATTTGCTGGGGATAGGCTTCAGTGACATCGGGATTCAGAAAATAGCTGATGTTGGAATTATTCAGGGTCGCAAAATTGGTAGCGAAAACATGGTCCGCATCCGCCGGACAGATTAAGATTTTAGGTGTGCCCAATTCGTTGGACGTGACCTGAAAACAACCGGCGACGTTTCCGGCGGTAATTAACTCCATTCCACCATAATTCGTTACGGAAACGGACATGGGGTATTTATTGTGATTGTCTTCTTCCCAAATTCTCAGCGCGAGATTGATCTGCTTTAAATTACTGACGCAGTTGATTCTTTGAGCCTGTCGTTGCTCTCTTGGCGTATCGGTAATAGAGCAAACTATAAAAGCAAACAAAGCGAGAATGGCTACGATAACCAACAATTCCGGCAAGGTGAACGCCCGTTTTTTTTGGTCTGAAATGCGCGGTTTCATGGGATGGCGAGGCGGTTGGTGGCGAGGCCGGATAGTATAAAAACCGATGGCAGTCCGGCACTGGATAATTCCGCAACACTACCATCAGCGAAACCGAGGTTGCCGACGAAACCATGGGGCTTTGGCATCCAGAAGTGATGAACTGGAACATCACCGTGGCGACCGGGCCCCCAGGCAATAAGAGTATGCGTAGGATATTGCAGCAAGCCGGATTTAACGAGAGAGCCGTTAATCAGGAAATTGTCGTCGCCAGTCAAAACCCGTTGTGCGGGGTCCCCGTTAGTAACGTCCACGCCAATGAAGTAGCTGATATGCGAATTGTTAAAATCATTGCCGAAGTTGGTGGCCTGCCTACGACCCCAATCTTCCGGGCAGACTAAAATTTTAGGCGTGGATATTTCATTGGACATGGCGATAAAACAATTAACGACATCTCCAGTAGCGGTGGTTTCCATCGCACCACCATTGGTCACGGATACGGCCATGGGATATTTGTTGTTATTATCGCCCTCCCAAATCCGGAATGAGAGATTGACCTGTTTTATATTGCTGACGCAGTTGATACGCTGTGCGCTAGTGCCGGTACTAACCAACCAGGGCAGCAGAAGAATAACCAAAGTAATCAGCAGCACGATCACGACCAACACTTCCACAATCGTCAGCCCCCGGTTTCGCTGGTTTTGAATGCGCGGTTTCATGGGATGGCGAGGCGGTTAGTGGCTAGGCCATCATCCGCCGGGCAAATTAAAATTTTGGGCGTGGATAGTTCATTGGACATGACAAAAAAACAATTAATCACATCGCCGGTGGCTGTTGTTTTCATCGCACCACCATTGGTAATGGAAACGGCCAAGGGATATTTATTGTTGTCGCCTTCCCATATGCGCAAAGGGAGGTTGATCTGTTTTGCATTGCTAACGAAATTTATCCGCGGCGCGAGCTGAGGCCCTCCAACAATCAATAGCAGGAACATAACAACCAGGACAAACACAATGGCAATCACCACGAGCACTTCAAAGAATGTCAGTCCCCGGTTTCGCTGATGTTGAAAACGCGGTTTCATATTAGCCCTGTAAAAACTTTTAGCATCGGCAATGCCATGGGTGAATTCTGATAAAAGGGACGGAAAAAGTAATGGTTTTGCTCCCTATAGAAATTTTTAGTGGGCGGCAGGCGTGAAAATTTCATCACTTGCGCGTGAGGCTCACGCAGATTTTAGCGTGGATGGACGCGGATACATTAAAGGTGCTGCACCACCTCTGTCCTTGACGGCGTCTCTTACTCTGATGGAATTACGACCATGAACGCCAAACCGACCCAACAAGAATGGATGGCCGTCTTAAAAAAATATGCGGCAGCAACAGCCCTGGATAAATCCCCTGCAAACGTGGGCGCCTCTGAAGACCAACTGACCGCGGCAGAAGAGCGGTTAAAAATAAAATTGCCTCTGAGCTATAGGACATTTTTGAGCGCTTGCAATGGCTGGAAATTTGCGTCGGATACGACCCCGATCATACGTCCCATTGAAAAAATCCGTTGGTTTTGCAAAGAACACAAGGATTGGTATGAAGCTTATCAAATGAGTGCCGAGCCGCTCGCGGTGATGGAAAAGGATTATTTTGATTATGCGAACCAGGACTGTGCTGAATTTGAAATCAAGCATCTTGCCCAGACTCTTTGCATCAGCGAAATCGGGGATGATGCCGTTGTCTTGCTCAATCCAATGGTGATCTGGCCGGATGGAGAATGGGAAACGTGGTTTTTTTCAAATTCGAGTCCGGGCGCTACCCGCTATCGTTCTTTTGCCAGTTGGATGAGCCACGAACTTAATCAGCCTCTCGAACTAACTCCAGTTGCTGGTGAATTGCCCACAGTTTATCTGGACGCTCCAACCAAGCCCGATCGCCGCATTCGTCGGCGCGAAAAAGTGCTCGTACTGGAAGATGTGCTGAAAAAGATGAAATCTCAGAAGGAACCAGAACGGACCAAGGCTGCTGATCAACTCGGCCGACTGGGCGGAAAGCAGGCCGTTGATGCACTTATTGCCGCACT
>JASHZU010000091.1 GCA_030042375.1 Verrucomicrobiia bacterium | reverse complement strand
AAACCATTGGGAATGCTGGAGCAAAGGCACCGCCACCTTCATGATTGCCGGTGACCGCTGCACCCGCGCCTGCGGCTTCTGCGCCGTGGCCACTGCAAAGCCCCTCGCCCTCGAAGCCGATGAACCCGCGCGCGTCGCCGAGGCCACGCGCCGGATGAAATTGCGCCACGTGGTCATCACCGCCGTCGCCCGCGACGATCTGAAAGACGGTGGCGCGGAACACTTTGCCCGGACCATTGAGAAAGTCCGCGAACTCAATCCCGGCATCGTCATCGAAGTCCTCGTGCCCGATTTCCTCGATAACGACGCCTCCATCGAAACCGTCCTCGCCGCCAACCCGCACATTTACAATCACAATCTGGAGACCGTCCGCCGCCTCACGCCGGATGTGCGGCATCGTGCCACCTATGACCGCAGCCTGAGCGTGCTGCGCAAGGTCAAACTCAAGCGCGGCCAAACCATCCATACCAAGTCTGGCATGATGCTGGGTTTGGGCGAGACGCCCAATGAATTGCTCCAGGCCATGCGCGATTTGCGCGAGGCCCATTGCGACATCCTCACCCTGGGCCAATATTTGCAGCCCACGCTGCGGCATTTGCCGGTGAAGGAATTCGTTTCGCCGGAAAAGTTTGCGGAATACAAAATCGCCGCCGAAGAGATGGGCTTTGTCCACGTGGCCAGCGGCCCCATGGTCCGCAGCTCCTACCACGCGGATGAGTTCAAGGCTTGAATCTAACTCCTCCTCATCGTCATTCTCATCCTCAAAGAAGATTAAAAAGACTTTCCAAGCGTCCTTATTCCCTCCAGCGCCCCCGTCGCAATGCTGAAGCAACTTGCGGCATTGCCTTTCGACACCGCCGCCTCTCGCGGATTAATGCGAATGAGCGTTCCCCGCAATCGCTCTGCCGCTTCTTCAGACGTATATCTCACCGTGGGGATAGCCGTGCCCGCGCCCAGTTCAATCACCGCCAACCGCGCGGATTTTCTCTCCAGCGAGGCCAGCCACAGCTTGAACCGCGCGTGCTGGGCACTGGAGCGGTCGGCAATCCAGGAAAAATCACCGAACATCAGGATGTTTGGCCGCGCCATTCCTCCGCAATGACGGCAGCGCGGCAGCGGGTGCGCGGCGCGAAAGACGGTTTCGTCCACGCTCACCTGTTCCTCCACCGCGTCCCAGATGTTCTGGCGGCATACACCGGTACATTGAAAATGATGGATGGAGCCATGGCATTCCACCACACGTTTGGGCGCAAATCCTGCCTTCTGGAAATGCCCGTCCACATTCGAGGTGAAGATAAAATAACCGTGCGGCTTGCTCGCGGCCCATTGGAGTAATATCGCAAAGCCATCATGCGGCGCGGTTTTGCGATAGAGGTTCAGCCGATGCCCATAAAACGCCCAGGCCAGGTGCGGATCGCGTTCGAACCATTCCGGCTTGGCCATCTCCGCGAAGGAGAGGCCAAGCCGGGCGACGACCGGATAGGCTTTCCAGAAACCTTCGTTGCCGCGAAAGTCCGGCAGGCCGGAATCCACGCCCATGCCCGCGCCCGCCGTGATGAGCAGCGCGTCCGCCGACCGAATCGCCTTGGCCGCCTGCTGGATGTCGCTTGTCACGGCGCCGTATCCCCATCGGTCATTTTCTGCAGATCCCTTTCCGCGATAAACCGGACTGTCTCGTTGGGGTCATTTAACAGCGGACGGGCCAGTTCAATCGCATGTTGGTCCGCATGCTCGCGCAGAACTTCCAGGCCGATGAGCCTGCCCAGCGGCTCGGGATTTTGCAGCAGGGCCACTGCCTCGTCATCGGAAAGGTCATACCGCCGGTCCATCCCCCGAAAATGTGAGGCCGCGAGACCAAGGGCCCGTTGGTCCGGAATTTTTAAAAAGGAGAGCCATTCATTCCGGTCCATCGTCACACCGGCCGCGAATGCCAGCCTCAACCCGGATGCCCGCACAACCGCGTTAGTGTCCGTGAGCATTTTTTGAAACACCGGGGCGTACTTCGGCAGGTCGTCTCTATCCTCTGATATTACAAACACTGCCGCATCACGGACCTCCGCATTATCGTCTGATGACAACGGAATAATCGGTTCGATATATCCCGGTTTTTTATCCGGATTCTCGGTCAGCACATAAATCGCCATCTTCCTGACTTCAGGCACTGAATTCGTCAGCCATGAAGGTGCCGCGTCCTGCACCCGCGGATCGACAGCATTGGGACTGTCTTCCAGAATGGATGCGGCATTAGCCCGCGCCGCAAGGTTCGGGCCCTGGATAGCGGCAATCAAAACCGGGACGGCATCTGCGCCAATGGATCTCAGCTCCGCACCCGCAATATAACCGTATTTGGAACCCAGCGCTTCGGCGAAATCCGGCAGCGCCGGGCCGAAATCCAGGTCGCGCATGTCGTCCGGCTGGAACGTCCAGGTGTCTTTGGTCACCCACCACGATTTGCCAGCCAGCCGCGAAATAGTTTGGGTACATTCGGGCAAATCCCCCTCAGCGGCTTTGGTAAATTGTATTAATTCGTCCGGTTCAACCTCAGGAGTTTTCCCCATTTTTTGAATCATCTCTTGCCGGCCGTCCAGGTCCAGCCGGGGCGCCACGGGCGGCAATCCCCGCGCCTGGCGCATCGCCGCAATTCTCTCTTGCAGGTTCGCTTCACTTTGTTCCATGTGCTGCGCCCGGCTTTCCGCGTGCGCCATGTCGTTGCTGTAAATCAGCGGCAACTGCTGCTCAAACATCCCTTGTTCCAGCAACGGCTCTGGCGAGAGGACATACAGCTGGACTTCCGAGGGCGTGCCGTTGATGGAAGAAATTTTCAGGGGAAAGACGCAACGGTCGCTCGCAAAGCTGATTTGCAACGGATTCAGTTCGCCCGAGGCAAGCTCGGTTGACGTCGACTGCAATCCTGAAGATGACCCGCCCAGGTTGATTTTGACCGCGACGAAATAAAATCGTTGTTTAATGTAGGAATCGATGACATCGGATTTGTCCGGTGGAAGATAAAATTGATTGTCGCCCAGCCATTTCTCGAGCGCGCCGGAATCTTTCGCCGAAAGCACGGCGATTTCATAGGCGCCGACGGTTTTAATTTCAGCG
>JASHZU010000090.1 GCA_030042375.1 Verrucomicrobiia bacterium | reverse complement strand
GCCAGCGGATAATAGATAAACTCGGGTTTCAGTCCGGCCTTGTCCATAGCCCCCTGATAACCCCGCCGACGACTCGCCTGGGGCAGATCCTCCCGCATGAAAGTGGCATGCGCTACGCGCTTAAACCCGGAGCCCAAAAGATGCTTCATGACCGCTTTGGTCCCGGACAACAAGTCCACCTGGACCGAATCGGCTTTGCTGGAACAATAAGCCCCCACGCTGACTACCGGGATCGAACGGGCAGCCGATGTCTGACGGTAGACCTTAATCTGGTCAGGGCTGTCCACAGCAATGACTCCATCCACCGGTACATGCATAAGTATTTGCTTTGCCTCGGTGGTTCCCACTTCGCTGATGACCAACTCATGCCCCTCCCGTTTGACCAACTGGTTTAGTTCCCGCGCCACCTGGCTATAGTAGGTGGAGATTTGGTCTGGAATCCATAAAGCAATTAGGCTGGTACTCTTACGCCGCAATGCTCGGGCATGCGGATTGGGTTGATAACCCATCTCTTGCGCGGCAGTTAGAATGCGTTGCCGCGATTCCGTGGAAACTTGCGGATAACCCGCAAGCGCAAACGTAACCAATTGGCGGGAAACCCCCAGTTTTCGAGCTATTTGTTCCTGAGTAACCATTTTAACGCAGTCATTCCGTGTTCCTTTTAAAGATGTTAGCGACTTTGCGCCCACCTTGCCATGTTAAAAAGAAATTAGAAGCAGGCGTGAAATATAGAACCTGGCTGGTGTGTGTGATTTGAGGCTTGAAAATATCCTCCATCCAAGGTTAGGCCGTTACCCTGCTCCACGCCCTCGGCCTTAACGGCGCGTGTGATGCGTTGCAGCCCGTTTGTCTTTAAAGCGAATTGCTGGCCACTGCCTTTTGGGAATGATGGGGCGGGCACCCAATTTATTTCAATTAAAAAATTCGCCGGGAGAAATTTTTACGCTGCTGGTCGAGTCGTTGAGCAGACCAATACCATCTGGCTCCAATACGGTTGGAAGCAGCTCCTTCCATAGAATTGCTGTCCGTCAAAACGCCATTGTACGTTGCAGGAAGCGGGGTCTCCACAAAAAGTTTTAGACAAATATTAGATGATTCTAAAGACCATTCTCCCTTCTCGCCACGTTGTCCCTTAAGGGCCAAATCCATTAAAGTTCCGTCATTTAATAAAACGATTCTGTATTTTGGAGGGGGCAAGAAGGTCTTTCAACACCCAGGACGTTCCGGCGGTTTCAACAAGTTTATCAGACGAAGTGATGGATCCCCCCATTTGGTGTGACAAACCTATCGGTTGATTTAACATCATCCAAGCCTAATTTTGCAGGAGCTCCTGGAAGGATATCATGACCAGAAATCCTCAATAAAAAGTGCAAGCTAATAATTATTGCCAACACTAACATAGCCCAAACAAATTTTGGTCGTTGAACACAAAACCGGATAAACTCCCAAAAAAATTTAGACCAGGCACTTTATCGGGTTTTCCATGTATTGCCATATGTTTAGTCACATATACTAGGGAGACACCACCTGAAAGAATTCCTGGTTGTTGGTCGGAGTTGACACGAAGATCGCTGAACCGTTTGAGCCAATTGTCCCACTGCCCACCACTGGCCATGTGGACAACGGAGCCATAAGGTTATTGGTGCCCAATACCTGATAGGGCTGCCCAGATGGCCCACTGATGGTTAATTGAAATAAACCGCCGGACAGGCTTGCCCCTTGAACTATGTTCAATCCGCCGGTCACCAGTTGCTGTCCCGGTGACGCCACGTAGAGTATGGCCAAGGTATTGCCAATATTGGTCACGCTGAAAGCGCCGCCATATGAATTGCTGAAAGCGCTGGCATTCACCACGAAGTTGGAAGCCTTGATCCCGCTCAAACTGGTGGCACTGACAACTGTCCACGTGTAATTGGAGGCCGGGTTAAAATCGGGCAGAGGGCCAGCCGTATTACTCGATGTCACAGAACTCAGTTCGAAGGTGAAATTCGTCACCGAGGTGGCTTTCAACGTCCCGTTAATTTTTAACAGGCTCTGCAGGGCGCTGTTGGTGGCACTAGACAAAGTAAAGACCAGCTTACAGCCATTAGTCCAAGTCTCAGCCCCTGTGTTCAAGGTGCCGACGGTGTCATTGGCGGGACCCGGCACAATGAGAGAGCCGCGGTTTAAACTCACCGCCCCGCCAATCGTGCCATCGCCACCCAGAATGGCATTGGTCTGCACCGTCACCGCGCTGTTTGGAGCTAAAGACCCGTTCACCAGCAGCGTCCCGGCATTGACCGTCGTGGTTCCAGTGTAGGTATTTGCCCCCGTCACCAACCACGTCCCCACCCCCGTCTTGCTCAATCCGCCGCTGCCTCCCAAGTTGAAATTCAAAGTGTTGGCTAATGTGCTCGAACCCGTCAATGTCAGCAACCCTCCCGATGAACTGGTGATTAGTCCATAGCCCGAGCGCCCTTCCTGTAACAATGTCCAGGGCACCGCATTGCTGCTGGCATCCAGCGTCGCTCCCTGCGCCCCGATCGTAAAGCTCCGATCCATGTTCCCAGCCGTACTGGCCGCGACATAACGCACAGTTCCCCCATTGATCACCAGGTCCCCAGGAAGAAAATTGACCTGGCCAAAACCATACGTGTCCTGATCGCCCCATCCACCGATGACCGCGATTGCTCCGTTGGTAATTTGTATGGTTGTTACGGGCCAGTCACTCTGGCTGTAGATACTCCCCTGGCTCAAATCAAACGTCCCGCCGCCAATCGTCGTTGTGCCTGAATAGTCGTTGTTGGTCCCGGTGAAGGCTTCCGCCCCGCTGC
This sequence comes from Verrucomicrobiia bacterium, assembly GCA_030042375.1. The sequence goes on along the minus strand of JASHZU010000090.1, from coordinate 1,583 downwards.
CCCGTTTCGCCAAGCTTTGCTCGCCAGTGCCATCCTCCAATATCCCTGCGAACGCCCCACTGCCATTGTTCATCCCAACGTACAAAGTTCCCGCCCCGTTATTCTGATATACCGCATTGGCATTGCCATTAAACGCATCAAAATAGGCATTGCCTGACGGATTGATTGTCGCATTGTCGATCGTTAATCCTCCCAGATTTCCGCTGGCCGTTTCCATCTGCGCACTCTCCCCTCCCTCAAAGTCCGCCAGGCCGCCTGCCGACTGGTCGAACGTGATGTATTCATTGGCTGATTGATTGGCAAACCAGATGTAGGCGCTCCCCGTCCTCAAAAATGTCCCCGCTCCCGATATGGCCGGCGCGTTGCTCTGCCAGCGATATCCCGACCCGCTGCTGCTGTCCAATTGCAGCGTCGCTCCGGACTCAATCGTGTAGGAACTTGACCGGGAAAAATCGTTCGTCGTCGCATTTCCTCCCTCAATTTCCATAACTCCATTGCTGACCACCGTCGGCCCGGTATAGGTATTCACCACCGAAGACAGCTCCAAGGTCCCGCTCCCGGTCTTGACCACGCCGCCGCTCCCGGATACCACACCGTACACGTTCAGGCTGTTTAGATAGTTCACCCAATATGTCAAGGGCACCGACGAGGAGACCGTCTGGCATCCAATATTGATCGTGCTGTACCCAGCCCCGCTGGAGTTGATCTGGTAACTCGTGAAATATTGACCTGGCGAACTGCCGTTGATGGTCCAACCACCGGTTGCAAACTGCCCTACCACCAGCGTCAGATTGGAGATAGCTGTATTCCCTGCCGGCATAGTGATGGCCGTTTCATTGGTGATGTTCCCGTCAAAATAGGCGTACTTCCCGCTCGAATCACTTCCCGAGGGGGGCCCGCTGGGAAGCCAGTTGGCGGGGTTAGTCCAGGTCACATCATCCCCCGCTCCGGTCCAGATATATCTTCCCGCCGTCTGCGGAATCCAATACTGCCCGTTGGGATAGAGATTGACCATGTTCGTCGGGGTGGTCAGCACCGCCAGGGCCGTCTGGGCCGGGATGCTCAAGCCTAATTGAGCCGTTGGCTGGATGATCGGCAAATTGGTCGTCTCCAGGACCCCGCCGGCGCTGTTCAAAAACTGCACCACACAACCGGTGGCATCTTCATTGCCAATGTTCCAGGCGATCAGGTTGGTGGTCAATACGTTCAATTGCGGGCTGATAACCGGCTGCAAAAAGTATTTCGTAAACGCCTGGTCACACGCCGCCTCCATAGGCGCGTTGGTATAAGCATCAAAAAAAGCTATCCCCGGCATCTCCGGCGCCATCATGCGTATTTGCGCAAAACAATTCGTAACCTCGGCTTGCGTTAGTAAACCAGTGGCATAGCCCGGCCCCAGGCCTAGCACACTGTCATTCTGCAAACCGTATTGTCTGGCGCCATACCAGAACGCGGTGGCCTCTCCAACGTCGGGATAATTATAATCCTCCCACAGCAAAAGGGCATTGGCTTGCAGAAGCAGATTGGCATTTGCCTGAAAACTGGAGTTCGCAGCGGTAGAGTCCCATACGGCAATGGTGTAT
>JASHZU010000089.1 GCA_030042375.1 Verrucomicrobiia bacterium | reverse complement strand
CGGGAATTTTCTTAGTTCCGCAATACCGCAATCTTAACGAGGATGGATGGTGGCTCCGAGTTGTCAACGGATGGGAGGCGGAGTTTTTCTTCGGACACCGCAGATTTCACACAATCATGGTTTGATTTTTTTTGATAAATTCCACGTGCTTCCGAAATGCCTTTTACTCACGCAGCCACCGAATTTTCTCTAATGCTCCGGGTTTAATTTCAGGAATGAAGAATACGAAAAACAGGCAACCGGCAATCCTCACAGCAGTTGCAACATATAGAACTGAGACGGTGAATTTGGGTCAATAGTCATTGTGAACGTGAAATTGCCGCTCGCATCGAATTGTCCTGTTCCTGCTATGGTCCACTGTTGCGGTGGCGACACAATGTCAGCCGAGGAAAGAATGTCATAAGCATTGCCGGGAACACCGCCGCTGCCACTGAACGTTAACTGGTTTCCATTGCGCTGAATGTTGGTGAAATGCGGCGGCTCAACAACCAAGTCCACTTCGTTATCAATATTGGTGATTTCATAATTGGGGCCAATGGGAGCACTTCCTATCGTAAGACTATTCAAAGTTAAATTACCGCCATAAGTGAATAATGTGTAAGTGCCGGCAGTGAAGCCGCCAGCGTTGGTGATATTCAACACCCCACCAAGCGTGAGGTTGGAGGATACGAGAACTTGAGAACTGTTTGTGCCTAACGCATACAGGAATACGGTTGAATTGGCTGAGTTAAAATCGTTGCTGATGGTTAAAGCGCCGGTGTTATTGCCGGGCACGAGTATTGCGCCGCTTGCCATTGTGACCGGTCCGCCGATGGTCCCGTCGCCGCGAAGGATCGCGCCACTGGCAACATTGACAGCGCCGAAGCCTGTGGCGCTTCCATTGACATTATCGACCAGCAAACTGCCCGTGTTGACGAGCGTGTTGCCGGTGTAGGAATTGCCTTGTCCCAGAGCCAGAACTCCGCTTCCCAGCTTGGTCAATGAACCATTGCCGGAAATGATGGAGCTAAACAAATAATCGCTATCAGTAAAGTCAAATACTAACCGGCCTGCGCCGACACCAAACTGAATGTTGCGGGCATTGACCGCACCCGCGCTGCCGCCACTGCCTATTTGCATCACCCCACCGCCGCTAATATAAACTGTGCCGCTGCCTCCGCCCACTGTGACGGCGGCGCTATTTTGGATCGTTAAATCGCCATTGCCAATATACCCTATGTAAAGGCCATCACTGGCATCCAAAGCCGAGCCCGCACCATCCACCAATGTGTCGGCGGAATAACCAAAACCAATATATTCAGAACCAACAGAAACGGCGCCTCCGTTCTGTATTGTCAAATCACCCTCTCCGCCATCACCGACATAAAGATTGCCAGATGTAATCCAGTCTCCTTCCACGGTCATCGTCCCTGATGTCCCCGAAACAAAGCCTCCAATGAACCCGTTATTGGTGGAACTATTTGATCCCAAAATACCCTCAACCACTAGAGTGCCGCCAGAGACGGTTGTTGAGCCGGTAAAACTAGGGCTGTCGGCCGTAAGAACAGTTGTTCCGCTGCCTTCTTGAGTAATTGAGCCATTACCGTTGATCATCGGGTCGAATTCATAATCATCATTCGTATAGTCGAAAATCAACTGACCAGTGCCGTTGCCAAATTGCAATGTGTCAACATCCAGTGTTCCTGCGTTGCCATCGCTGCCAATTTGAAGTACGCCGGCGGAGCCGATTTGGCTTGCAATGTCAACTATGCCACCATCAATTTCCACGTCGCCCGCATCCTGGATTGTCAGACTTCCGTCGCCCAGGTTTCCAATTTCAAGATTATTGCCGTTAATCCAAATAGAGTTCGCGTCAGTCACAGTCGCCGAACCGCCGTAGTCTATAATTCCATCGCTATTAGAAACATAGCCACCCCCTGAAATCGTCATATCACCCGGACCATAATAACCATAATTATTGAAACCGACATAAAGGCTCGAACCGTTAAACCAACCCGAATCCGTTCCGTTCACCGTTACAGTGCCCGACTCTGTGACTACTCCGTTGGCACCCAAAACGTTGCCGCCGTTCTGAATAGTCATATTGCCTCCTACGACGGCAAGAGTATTGCTCATTCCCCATGTGGAATTGGTGTTGTCCGTCGCTCCTTCGACGGTCACTATCCCGTTTGAGCCGATTAGGCTACTTCCTCCGGTGGCATAACCTCCATCCTGAATTGTCAAGCTACCGGGGCTGTTACTCATGCCAATATAAAGGGTTGCACTGCTTTCAAAGGCAGATCCTGCGCCATCCACGGTCACTGTTCCGATGTCGCCTTGGCCAATATATCCGTTTGCAAAAGAAACACCGCCACCGTTCTGAATCATCAAACTGCCAGGGCCTTCAAACCCTATATAAATGTCTCCGCTTGTGTCTCCGGTCGTGTACGTATCCCATAGGGAATTGTTGCCATCCACTATGACCGTCCCTGCACTGCCTTCGTATCCCAGCTCCCCGTCACCCGTATTAAAAACAGCGCCGCCATCCGAAATGACCAAACTGCCTGGGCCTCCCTCATCACCAATCGTAAGATAGCTGCTGTTCTGCCAGGTAGATTCACTGCCTTGGACTGTTACTGTGCTATTGCCGTCAATCTGTCCATTGCTGTCGGATACCAACCCACCGTTTTGGATAGTCAAACTGCTTACGTCATTAAAAAATTCCGGGTCTTCGTTATTACCAATCGCAAGCTGGCTGCCGGTGGTCCAACTTGAACCAATGCCATCCACCGTTGCCGTTCCGTAGTAGATGGTCGCCGCACTGGAAACTTCAACATCCCCGCCGTTTTGGATGGTTAAGGCGCCGCCATTCTCCAATGAAAGCACGATGTCAAGTAGATTGGTTCCCGGAGGATAGTCTATTTCCAAACTGCCATCTTTTACCGTCAACCCGCTGTCGTCAACATCGACACCAGCCGCCACCGCGCCGTCTGAAAAAATCTGCGCTTCGCCTCCATTGGCGATGCCAACGGCATTTGTTTCTGTCGGCACCGTATCCGGATCCCAATTACCCGGGTCGAACCAGTTTCCTGCCCCCCCGATCCAGTCCTGTGCCCGCAAATTGATTAGCCCTAGCATCATGCACGCAAGAACAATCGAATGTCGCCCAGGGCAAAACGACAATTTCATGTTGCTAGACTAAACAATCTTTTTACACTGTCAAGGCAAAACTCTTATCACGTATTTGATCAATCCGTTTTACTTGACAAAACACGCCGTTCTTTTGTGGAGAAAACGCAACGCATGAGACGGGCATTGAATGGATGCATATTTCTCCCGTCCGTGTGGGACTTTATGTTTTTGGGCTAAATTCCCAGCACTAAAGCACGCGCGCGTGGAGCTGGAGGTCACTTGGAATAACCAGCCGCTTATCTGAACCTTTGGCCTCCGTGCGATTCCGCTAGTGACGGGCTCTGCCATTTCGAGGAGGAGGACGAGCACGAGGACGAGGAGGATTTTCCTGAAACTTTTGAATTTTGGCATCCATCTTCCATCTTCGTTTTTTGGGTCGGATCCTATACTATGGCAACGCGCTCATGAAAAACGGAAATAAAATGCCCCGCATTTTGATTGTGGACGATGACCCGGGCCAGCGCAGCCTGCTCAATTCCTTCCTGCGCGGCCAGCATTTCGACACCGTCACGGCGGATTCCGGCCCACAAGCGCTCGAGCTGCTCCGCACCGGAAAATTCGACATGATGATTTCGGACGTGCGCATGCCGGGCCTGACGGGCCTGGAAACACTCCGGCTCGCGCGCAAGGAAAACGCCACGCTGCCGGTCCTGCTGGTCACCGCTTTTACGGACGTGCGCGAAGCCGTCACCGCCATGCGCGATGGCGCGGTGAATTATTTGGCCAAGCCGATTGACCTCGACGAGCTGCTGGCGTCGGTCCGTAAAGCGACGGGCATTTCGGAAATCGCCCCGCCCGTCGGCCCGGAGGAAAAGCCGCTGCCGGATTTTGTCGTCGCGCGCAGTCCGCTGATGCAGGCGGTGCTGCGCGATGCCTCGCTGATTGCGCCGTCGGAAACGCGCGTGCTCATCACGGGGGAAAGCGGCGTGGGCAAGGAAGTGGTGGCGGACGTCATCCATGCCTGGAGTGCCCGCGCATCCGGTCCCATCATCAAAATCAATTGCGCGGCCATCCCGGAAACGTTGCTGGAAAGCGAATTGTTTGGGCACGAACGTGGCGCGTTTACGGGCGCGCACGCGCAACGGATTGGCCGGTTCGAGGAAGCGAGCAATGGCACGATTTTTTTGGATGAAATCGCCGAGATGTCGCAGGCATTGCAGGCGAAATTGCTGCGTGTGACGCAGGACGGCCGGTTCCAGCGCATCGGCTCGAACAAGGAAATCCAAACGTCCGCGCGCATCATTGCCGCCAGCAACCGCAACCTCGAGGACGAGGTGAAGAACGGCCGTTTCCGCGAAGATTTATTTTATCGCTTGAACGTGGTGGAGCTGAACATCCCGCCGCTACGCGAGCGGCGCGAGGACATTTTGCCGCTGGCGGGCCGGTTCATCGAAGAATTTGCCAAGGGCCGCGCGCGGTTTTCCGAGACGGTGGCGGCATGCCTCGAAGCGTATCCTTGGCCGGGCAACGTGCGCGAGCTGCGCAATGCGATGGAACGCGCGGTGTTGCTCTCGCGCAGCGAACTGATTTTGCCGGAGCATTTGCCGGCCCGCGTGCGCGAGGCGGGCGGGGCGAACCCGGTCCGCGAGCCGATGGACGCGGCACGGCTGGAGGAAATCGAACGCAACGCGATTTTGCAGGCGTTAAAGCAGCATAATTTTAATCGCACCGAAACAGCCAAGGCACTGGGTATCAGCCGCCGGGCGTTGCTGTACAAGTTGCAGCGCTTTCGCGAGCAGGGTTACAAGGTGGAGTAATTAGAGCATTCTCAAAAATACTGTGGCCATTCGGTTGGAAAGGAAGAAGCAGCGGTTCTTTTGGGTTTTGGCCTCGTTTTCGCTCAGTCACAGGCCGCTTGCGGGCATGCTCCTTCGCTCAAGCCTCGCCAAAACGCCAAAATCCCTCGCTGCCGAATGGCTACATTATTTTTTCAAACGCTCTAGCTCCGCAAATCGCAGAG
>JASHZU010000088.1 GCA_030042375.1 Verrucomicrobiia bacterium | reverse complement strand
TTATCCAGCAGGACACAGACTTTAATCCGCCGCGGTTTGAGCGCGCGCAATTTGGGCAGGACATAGCGCAGCGTCTTGCCGGTGTCCAAAATATCATCAATCAGCAGCACGTCGCGCCCGCGGACATCCAGGCGCAGTTCCTTGGTGAAAACCAGTTCGCCTGACTCCGTGCCCGAGGCATAACTGGAAACGCCCATGAAATCCAGCCGTAGGGGCAAATTCAAATGGCGCATTAAATCGGCCAGGAACATCACCGTGCCGTTGAGCAGCGAGACCACTACCATTTCCCGTCCGCGGAAATCGCGCTCGATTTCGCGCGCGAGCGTTTTGATCCGCTTTTCAATTTGCCCTTCCGTAATCAGCACGCGCTCGACTTCCTCGTGCCATGCCCCCGCCGCGCGGGCAGCGGCGCGGGTCGGCTTTGCCTGTGTTTTTTTGCCGTTCCCGGCGGGAATTTTACGTTTGGCTTTCAAGCGTTTGCCTTTGCCAGTGAAATTGTTTTTGCGGCGGTCATTTGGCGCGCCAGCCAGTCTGCTTCGGGTTTGTGGCCAAGATTTTTGGCCAACACCAATTCCTTGCCATCTCGCGTCCGCAATTTCAAGTCATAATATGCGGAATGGCCCACCACCGCGCCGGACTCCGCCCAAAAATTCGCGACGTCAGCGGCCTTTAACGACGTTTCTGTTTTAAACACCGCCCAGCCCGTTTGGATTTTTATCGCTTCGGCGGACACAAAGATATGGCTGCGGCGAAACCACGTGTCCAAAACAAAATACAACATCAGCAAATCCATCGCTCCGAAAACCAATGGAATCGGCAGGGGCGCATGGTTCAATGCCAGGACCACCACCAGCGCCGTCCAAATCAGGCTGATGATTCCCGCGCCGAGCGCAAAACCCAGGTTGCGCCCGCCCGGAAAAATGAACTCTTTGCCCGCCGGCGAATCTTTCATTCGAATTTTTGAGCGGATTTCTTTTTGGATTTCGTCCAGGGAAACCTGGTAGGGGATGGTTGGGTCCTCGGGAACCGCAGTCGCCGCCGGCACTTTGAAAATCGGCACTTCAAACGCCGCCGCAAAATCCGGCCCTGGCAACCGCGCCCAGCCTTCCAGCCGCCAATGTGTCCCGTCTCCCATGGCTGGGGTGGACTCCGGTTTGTCGGCCGGCAATTGGAAGAAAACTGGAATCGCCGTGGTTTTCCCATCGGATTGCGGCAGGTCCGCCCGCAGCCATTTTTCGTCGCGCCAAAGGATTTTTTCCATCGTACGCAGGTTATTGGTCGGGCCGCTGGTCGAGCGGCGGATGCAAGTCAGCGCGACATGCCAGCCATGCGCCGGCCGCGATCTTCCGGCCAGCAAAATTTGGCCTTGCAGCGTGCCGCCCAGCGCGGCGGGAAGCGCGTCCATTTTAAAAATGCTCCGGCCAAAACGCCGCCATGCGACGGTTGTGCGGATCGCAAAAAGAAATACCGCCAGCCAGACAACTAAAATCAAGGCAATCAGCCCGTAACGAATCGCTTGTGGCGCCGCCACCGCCAGTGAAATGCCCGCGGAAACGACGAACCAGAAAATCACCACGACCCACAACAGCCAAACCGCCTTGCGCGATGACGTCACAATCCTGCCGGCGGCCCAATCCGTACGCTTGAGCCAGGGATCTTCATCGCTCTCGCGCCACGCCGCATTGGCTTTAATCGCCTCCCTTTTTGCGCGAATCCCGAAAAAGAGCATAATCAACCCGCCGGAAACCACCGCCGCGCTCAGGAGCCCCATCGACAATTTCCTCGGCATCGTGAAGTGGCTGACCAGCTCATCATGTGTCAACAGCACCAGGGCCAAGAGGCCGATCAGCGCCAGGATTCCGACGATGACATAAAAAAGTACCGACATCATCCGTTCCATCTTTGGATCCAGCGGCTTGTCAGCGTCTCGAAAAATTAATCCCATAGAAATTCAGCAGTTAGCCTACACAAAACGCGCATCCAAAGCCAGAATTTACGGCGATTCCGGCAGGGGGTTAAAATTTCCTCTTTGAACTTGGCTCCATCAATCGTATAACAATCTCATGTTGCCAACATTATTACACAATGGCGGCCCGGTGATTTGGCTGATTATCCTCGCCGCGGCAATTGCCCTGGTGGCCTTCATCGAGCGCGTGCTCTATTGCCATCGCGCCCAAATCAATTCCATCGAATTTCTCAACGGCGTCCGCAACGTGCTCAAACGCGACAACGTCGTCGAGGCCATCTCCATTTGTGACGCCACGCCGGGGCCCGTTGCGCGGCTCGTGAAAACCGCCATCCTCAACCGCGATAAAGGCCGTGACCGCGTGCGCGAAGCCGTGGAAGAAGCCGGCCTCACCGAAGTCCCGCTGCTCGAAGAGCGGTTGAATTTGATTGCTACCATTGCGCAAATTGCGCCGCTGCTGGGGCTGTTTGGAACCGTCATCGGTTTTATGGAAATGTTTCAAAAGCTGCAGGCCAGCGGGCTTTATGCGCACTTTAACGACCTTGCGGTCGGCGTCTGGCAGGCGCTCATTTGTGCCGCCGCCGGCATCGCCGTCGCCATTCCCGCCCATGCCGGCTACAACTACCTCGTCAGCCGCATCAATAAAATCGTCCTGGACATGGAACGCGCCGCTGGCGAAATCGTCAACATCGTGACCGAAAACGGCACCAACAAATTATCATGAAATTTCCGCGCAACGCTAAATTGCTGCGAAGTCCGTTCGACGTTGCGCCCTTTGCCGCGGTCTTTTTCCTGTTGGTTATTTTCCTGCTGCTGGGTGCGCTCATGCCCGTCCCGGGCCTTTCCCTTAATCTTCCCATGGCCGATAATTCCCAGCTGCCGGGCACCGACAAACCTACCGTGGCCGTGGCGATTGATGCCAATGGCCGCCTCTATTATTCCAACCAGATGGTCACCGAAGACGTTTTAGTCAGTCAATTGCGCCAGGCCATGAACGCATCGAAGACTTCCCTGACCCTGATTATCCAGGCCGACCAGGCCGTATCTTACGGCCAGATTTTTCACGTGGCCCTGCTCGCGCAACAGGCTGGCATCTACAATTATCTTCTTGCCGCCCAACCGCGCATCGTCTCGGCGCCCACCCCGCCATGAGCTCTGTTCGCAACGGTTCTCCAGAAACCAGGTGGACATTGACATGCTGGGTCGTGGCGATTGCCATTGTCTTTGCCCTCCATGTGGTGCTTATCTTCATCTTCGGCACGCGAAAATCAGTCCCTCCCATCCCGGTTAAAAATGCGCCTTCGCTTACCCTGGTTCGCGATTCCGGTAACCATTGGATTGCGTTGAACGATACCACGCTTTTCGCTTTGCCGAATCCCAACGGGTTCTCCGGTCCGATGTGGGCGGCCTATCCACCACTGACGTTTCACAAGCAAGATTGGACGGAGGATCCGCACTGGCTGGCGGACACAGCCTCATTACCGCTTTCAGAACTGGGAGCCGCGTTTAACCGGTTTATGCAAACGAACTATTTTGCCGGCGTGCAATTTGGTTTCTTTTTGCCGCCGCCGCTGGCCGTGCCGGTTATCCCGCCGCAACCAGTGCTGGCGCAAAATTCCACGTTGCAAATCCGCGGTGAAATCGCCAAACGCCCCCTGCTCAATTCCTTCGACCTTCCTTCGTGGCCTTATGCCGATGTGATTGCGCCCAGCGTGGTTCAGGTCCTGGTGGACGCCGCCGGCAATGTCGTTTCCGCCACCTTGCTGCCTGCCAACAGCTCGTTGCAACCTTCCGCGGTCCGTTTTCTGCCGCAGGAAAGTTTGCCGCCTGCCGCGCAAGATCCCGATGCGGACCAGCGCGCGGTTGAACTGGCGCGTTCGGCGCGGTTCGCGCCGCTTTCTCCTGATGCCGGGAGTATCCAGTCCAATCCCTTGACGCGCTTTTCCATGGGAGAACTTATTTTTAACTGGCAAACCGTGCCCGTCACTGTCAATGGACAATAATCTATTAAGGCGGGCGATGAAAATTGCTGTTATACTGTTTGCATGAGTCCCTCAGCACTCATCGTCATTTATGTGTCCGCGCTGCTGGGCGCGCTTTGCGGGCTGGTCATTTATTCGGAGATGCACCGCCGCCGTTTTGGCCCGGGAAATTTGCCGGACCGGATTTTCCGCTGCCGCAATTGTGGATACGTTTATACCGACGACCCGGATGTCGACCGTTCCCGCTGCACGCAATGCGGCAAGCTGAACGAACCCATCGAGTTTTAATTTCCCGTCTTCAATTCCACCACGTCGTGCGGCGCGGCTTCGCGCATTCCCGCCGGGCTCACGCGGATGTAACGCGCCTTCTGGCGGAGATCATCGAGATTTTTTGCGCCCAGGTAACCCATCCCGCTTTGGATGCCGCCAATCAACTGCGCCAGCACACGGTCCACGGAGCCGCAGGCTTCCTTGAGCGCTTCCACGCCTTCCGGCGCGACCTTTTGCGCGGGATTTTTTTCATGCCCGTAACGTGCCGCGCTGCCGGCTTTCATCGCCGCCAGGCTGCCCATGCCGCGGTATTGCTTGTAAAATTTGCCGCTGATTTCCACCACCTCGCCCGGCGCTTCGTTGCATCCGGCAAAAATGCCCCCGCAAATTACCGCCTGCGAAAGCGTCAACGCTTTCACGATGTCCCCGGATTTGGTAATGCCGCCGTCAGACAGCAGGGACGCTTTCTTTTTTTCCGCCGCACGCGAGCAGGTATAAAGCGCCGTCATTTGCGGGATGCCCACGCCCGCCACAATGCGCGTGGTGCAAATTGAGCCCGGCCCCTGGCCGATTTTAATCGCATCTGCGCCACAATCCGCCAGATATTCCACGCCCGCCGCGCTCGTGACATTCCCGGCAATAATCGGCAATTCGGGAAACGCGTCGCGCAACACTTTGACAGTGTCGCCCACGCCTTTGCTGTGCCCATGCGCCGTGGATACGGCAATGGCATCCACCCCGCGTTCCACCAGCCCGCCCACGTGGTTGAGAATCCGTTCGCGGTCCAGTTCGCCAAACGCATTTCGCGTGGCGCTTACCGCCGCGCCGCATAACAGCCGAAAACGCTCATCCCGCGCCGGTTTGAATTGCGCCGCCTTCTCCTGCGTAATGCGCTCCACGTCGCTCAAAGTAATCAGCCCGCACAGCCTGTCCTTATCATCCACCACCAACAGCTTGTGGATGCCTAAATGCTTGGTGAAAAATTTATCGGCGCGCGAAATCGGGTCTTTTCCCAGTTCTTTCCGGTTGATGGTTTGTACCTGCGCACGGGGCTGGAGCGCCTCAG
>JASHZU010000087.1 GCA_030042375.1 Verrucomicrobiia bacterium | reverse complement strand
TGCGACGAAGCTAAGCAGCCCGGCCTCACTACCGAAGCAGGCAAGTCCCAACTCAACATCATTACCAGCAAAGCGCAACTGCTGGCACGAGCCATGGATGAAATAGTCTGGACGGTGAATCCGCGGAACGACTCTCTTCCGCGGCTAGCTGGCTACCTTTGCGAACATGCCCAGGAATTCTTCCGTTCCTCCGAAATACACTGCCGATTGGACGTGGGGGAGAATCTACCGGACATCTCTATACCTGCCAGGGTTCGACATAATCTCTTTATGGCATTCAAAGAAGCCCTCCATAACGTCGTCAAACACTCCGGTGCCACCGAAACATGGCTGCAAATCCATTACAACCAGGGGCAGTTCCGCGTTATCATCAAAGACAATGGACGCGGTTTCATCCCGGGCTTGGCGCACGTGGGAGATGGTCTAGGAAATATGTGTGAACGACTGCGAACAGTAGGTGGAACGACGTTGATCTCCTCACTGCCGAACGAAGGAACGAGCATCCTTTTCAAGCTTGAACTGGACGGAACAAATGGTAAACAGGCTGAAACGCGGAAATCGGGCCCTTCACTCAAATGAGTAATGGCACTGAGGTTCTGTCAGAAGTAAAATCCGGCTAATATAAATGTAGTTATTTATGCCCGTACGAATCGCGATAGTAGAAGACAACGCAGGCATCAGTAGCGCTTGGAAACGTTTGTTCATGACACAACCCGAACTGCATTGCGTTGGGGCTTTTAGGTCCGGCACCGAAGCACTGGCCGCACTGCCCGATTTGCGACCTGATGTAATCTTAATGGATATCAACCTCCCGGGCCTGTCAGGCATTGAATGCACCGCCCGGATAAAGGAGCTTCTGCCCCAAACCGCCATTCTCATCGTCACCGTACATTCTGATCAGGATCGCGTCTTTGAAGCGTTGCAGGCGGGTGCCAGCGGTTATCTGCTCAAGCGCACTTCCTCCAAGGAACTGCTGACGGCCATAAAGGATGTACTGCTGGGCGGCGCACCCATGACAGGAGAAATCGCGCGCAAAGTGATTGAATCCTTCCGCCGGCCTGTCTCCCTGCCTGCGGTGGCCGCCAACCTCACGGCGCGGGAAAGCGAAGTTCTGAAGTTGCTGGCCACCGGCTACTCTGACAAGGAAATCGCCAGCCGGCTCGACATCAGCTTCGACACCGCACGCGCTCACGTGAAGCACATCTACGAAAAATTGCATGTTCGTTGCCGAACCGAAGCCACCGCTCGGTTTCATCAACCCACCCAGACTTCTGCCAGCACTGGTTTAAAAATGAGATAAAACCGCCGGTTGAAATGTGCTGGGTTTCAGTGATACAGGCATAAAAATGGGGGGGCTGGCCCAGTCGTTTTGGGCCTGCCGCCGGTGTGTTGGACTCGGGCTTGTGGGTTTTCGATCTGTTCCTTGATTCAGTAACTTTTACCTTCCACGATCAGCATTTTGGCGTGATGCAGAACGCGGTCCAGCCACAAAGGCCTGCATGAGTTATGTAGAGTCAAGGCCGATTACAACTTGTTGCGGCGACACTATTGCTGACGGAATTAAGGTTATTTATAATTGAACGGTAGCCATGAGCGTCATCATTGGTGACCACATCCAACTTAAACGCGCTATCAATCATAGCCAACACATGGGCTTTCAAATTAGCCGATTTGTCTGCCGCCAACTGCTGTTGGCCGCACTGTATCTGACACCACAAACCCACATAATCTGTGTCTGATTGCAGCTTCTCAATCCGCTCCTTGACCCAGGCATCGGTAGATAAGGTGCGGGCCTCTTCAAGAGCCTTATCGGCTTGGGAAATACCGTCCGAATATTGCGTTAACACCGTCGCGTAGTCCTTGCCGGTTATGTCAACGGCCCCTTCTAGCGTGTTGCCCTGCGAATTCATCTTTGCCGGACTGATGTCATAAAGCGCGAGCACTGCCTTCTCGTGCTTTTCCATCGCTTCCGCAGCCGGCCCATACAATGAATTGTAATAGTCCGATTCAATTTGATCAGCAGTGAGATTTCCGTCCCATGCTGCCCGCGCATAGGCATACAGTGTAAGGGCATTGGACCACCATTTCTCTGGATTGGTCAAAATAACAAAGTTTCCGGCCAGCCCCGCTTGATGGTAGTAATGGCAATCTGCCACCATGACGTCCGCCAACGGATGATACAAAAACCGTTTGATGCAATCGTCTCCATAGTAAGAAAATTCCGTGACCTGATCCGACCGCGCTATCCATTTACCCAACTCCTCCCGCAAAACCTTATTGGCAGCCCGATCATCCGCAATGGGATACCAATGGTCACGCGCTCCAATGGAGCCATAATGTTCGCAGAAGGTTGGTATTACATACGGCTCTGGTTTCACCCACAATGGCGCGGCAAGATAGTTTATGTAAGCCAAAAACTCACATTTGACCCCCGGCACCTTTTCATGAATCCCCTCAGCCACTCGGTTTACATATGCCAGCATCAAATCCGTGGGATTCCCTGGAAAGTCCATGCTATTTCCCGTATCGCTAAAACCCCAGCCATCATTGGGCCACAAACTTACAATTTTTATCTCTGGATGCGTTTTCAAAAATGCAACGGCATTGGACGCATACGTAGGTGCCGAATCATAGTCCGAATAATCAAGTTGTTCCGTCTTTTTGCCCTGATTGGTCGCAAACCAGTCCGGATGTTCCGCCCGATATTTGTCCGTTGATAGATAAAACTCACGGGAGTGACCGCCGATGTTGGGCATCAAACCCCGGTCTAAAACTGCATTCAGCACAAGGGGACGATAATCCTCATAAGGCAAGGGAAACACCTGAAAGGCGTTCATACGGTTCTTCGACAGCCAGTCCACTAATACAGCAAAATTTTCCTTGCTACACCCGCCATGAAGGGCAACCCCCCGCCAGGGGAATTGCGGATTGAAGACCAGATGCACTTTCGGTGGGCTCCAATCGGCCAGATGAGGGACAAATTCCCGTCCCGGTTCAGGCCAATGGCAACCCACCACATACTCCAGATACGTATAAACTGCGTTTAATGCCCCACGATCTCCCTGTCCCACCAGCATTGTCTGTTTACCGTCGCTGTCCACACATACGCCATCCTCGATCAAGTTCACACCGCGCAGCCCCGAAACAGGAAAACTGTTCTGTACCAATCGGCCATCGTAAGTCAGATTGCCGACCCAGAAGATCTTGGCCGCAGGCATTGATGCCGGCACGCCTTTGCTTATGGCGACCTTCGCATCAGTGGCGGCTGATAGATACTTCCTTAACTCATTCGCAGCAAACCGCTCGACCCGCGTAGGCTCCGATGGCAAAATGATGATGACTGTGGCTGCCGACAAGTCAATTCCGTTGCCTTCCTCCGTTATAGAGGCGGCTCCCGATCCGTAGAATTGAAAGCTTGCCGCTCCGAACACCCTTCCATCCGAATTTATTCTTGGCACACTATTGGATGCCCCCCAATAACTGTCCCCATAGGTAATCCCTGCCGTGTCGTACATCGCTGACGGATTCAAATAGTAACCGTCGTTGGCATCCACCCAACTCACCCACATGATGTACGAGCCCGGCCCCAATGTCACCGGCGTGTTCAAAGCTTGGAACAGATAATTGCCCGACGAGGGATAATTCGTGCCAGGGCCGATGCTCACCGAAGCCAGCGTGGCATAACTGCCACCGTTGGTGCTGATGTATAACGTGTGGTTTTCGACCAAACCGTTCGTGAATGCATTGTACATTCCCAAAGCCGTTACCGTAATACTTTGCCCCGGCTTGACCGTGAATGCCTGCCCTTCAGAAGAGTTACCAGGGGTGCTGCTGGCCGCATCATCCAGGGAAACAGCCTGGCCAAAATGGGCCTTGGATTCGGCCGGGGTCGTCATTTGGGCCTTGGATGAAGTTAGAACCAGGCTACCGATCAACGTTATAAGGGCTGGCAGCGTAAAATATGAAGTGGCTTTTAATTTCATTGAAGATTATAAGTATTATTCGAATTTAAATATTGTTGCATCTCATTTTACAATTTTAACGACGCTTGTTGCACCTGGCTGCAGGGTAATTGCGAAGCCATCATCCGTTCCCGTTAAGTTTTGCTCTTTTGGATATACCATCTGAAAAGAACCTCCTTCCATTCCGAGGTCTTTCCAATCCACATTCACCCACGCTCTAGTCACCTTGTCACCGGAGTTGTGAAGGCTGAAGTAACATGAATCTCCACTTCCAAAACGTTCAATTCGAATACTGTCCAAAACCGGCTTGGCCCACGTTACCGGCTGCCACCCGGCTTGATAGAGTTTGTCCAACACCGGAATCATCGGTGCAAGAACGTCCAGGTCTATGCCACGTCCTGGATAAATTCCCCACAACAAATTGTATTCCACGCTGCTTTCGGGTTGATTGAAATACGGCAGGTAGGTAATCGGACGATGATAAGCCAGCGCCCGAAGCAGTTCCGGATTGCCCACCTCCGGGCTTTCGTTCCCAAAAACGTCAAGATACGGTGCTGAAAATGTGACCGGACCGGCAAGGTTACCCATGAATACCTTGCCCTGCGGATGATAAACCTCACCTATCCATTTCAACCATTCCACCGTGGAAAAGCTACTAGGAATCATTGGCTTCAGTGTTTGAGGGTCGAAGGAGAGGGGCGTGCTTGAGTATTTAAAATTGTCGCGGCGATAGTCATTTGGTGTGGAATCAAACGAATCCAGCGCAAAACCATCCACCGGCACACCCGTTTCCGCTTCTATCGCTTTTACGCAAGGCACCATGCAGTGTTCAAAGTTGAATGCCCCCTTGCCTCCCGGAATCTGGGAATTGAGGTTGCAGGGAATCATCGCCCCAGTGCCGCCGTCACCGATCCAGTCTGGCCGTTTCGCCAACCCCAGAATTGGTTTTCCCGCTTCATCGTACATCCCGGATGTGAGCGCAGCATTGATTAATCCTGTCAGGAATTGCCGCAAATCCATTCCCGAATACTCCTGCGACCAATAATGACCGCAACTGTCTTGTGTGTAATGGAGTTTCATAAACTTGTCCCATTCACTGTCGTCACCCCGGCTTAACGCCATCAGCCGATTCATCGTCTGTTCATCTGTCGGCAGTTGATAATCTCCCATGCTGATTTGAAGAAACTCCGGCTCAATATAGGCTAAATTCAACACGCCATGCTCATGGTTCCATTTGGCGTCTTCTTGCTCGGCGTCCCAATCAAAACGATATCCGCCGGACATATATTGCTCAGGCGTTTCAGCCGCCTTATGCCGCCCGGAGGTTATTTCCCAACCACCGCCATGCCCCACTCGGCCAGTGAAAAATTCAGGATAGAATTGGTAATACCGTTCAAGTGCCGATCGAATGCCCCACTGCGGATCGTGCCGGTAAATAATGAGGCTAAACCGGGCGGACGACATCGGCCGGCTGTCCCAACGAACCCCGTCTATAAGGGCAAAATCAAAAGCAACATATAACAGGTGTTGAGTCGGATTGATTGCCATTCGATAAACTGTCGGCTCGTCAAGCCGGATTCCCAATGTCAAACCCGCCGCCGGCGATGCGCTCAATGCGCAAACCGGATAACCTGTCAGCCTTTCCTCAAGCGTTGGCTGATTGTAAACATCCCGAAATGGATGGCTGGTTTTCGTCAATCCGCTTCCCCATGTCCAGTCATTTTCCTCCACTGGCATCGC
>JASHZU010000002.1 GCA_030042375.1 Verrucomicrobiia bacterium | reverse complement strand
CAAAATTGCGGGCTCATATATTGCTTGAGGCGGTTGCGGACAAATTCGCTTTCGCTCTCGGTTGCAAGGCGTTCGAGATTGGGCAGGATGCCTTCAAAGGGGCGGGAAATCTTGTTGATTTTGCCGGCGCGCCAGAAGGAGAAATCAATGTCATCGCCGTTCGAACCGTTCAACAAAACATTTTTGAAATCTTCCGGCAAATCCTTGTAGGGTGTTTCCAGGCTCACGCCGAAATGCGTCGCTACGGAACGCAGCAGAGCCTTGTAATAAATGTTCATCCGTTTGCCGGAGCGACGCCAGGGCTGGATGGCCTTTTCGAGCGGTTCTTCGGGATTGGGCACGACGAAATGTTCGTCAAAGACCATCTTTTGGCCGAGGCCATGGCAGACAGGACAGGCGCCGGCGGGGGCGTTGAAGGAAAAATGCTTGGGGGTGGGCGGATCAAAGCTTTTGCCGGTAGCCGGAGAGCACATTTTGTTCGAATGAAGTGTTTCAATCCATTCGGTGTTGGGCGTGGCGGACGGCAATTGATGCAATGCCAGCAAAACGCCATCGCCCCAGCGCAAGGCAGTTTCAACAGAATCGCCGAGGCGGACGCGGATTTTGTCGTCAATCACGAGGCGGTCGACCACGGCTTCGATGTTATGGAACTTTTTCTTGTCCAGCTTGACGGGGCGGTTGGTATCGCCGAGCTCGACAAATTCACCATCCACGCGGGCGCGGACGAAGCCCTCACGGGCGAGACGTTCCAGCACGTCGCGGAATTCGCCCTTTTGACGGCGCACGACGGGAGCGAGGAGCATGACTTTAGTTTTGGGCGGCAGGGCGAGGATTTTGTCCACGATATCGGTCGTACTTTGGGGGACGATGGCAACGCCGGTTTCGGGGCAATGGGCCTGGCCGATGTGAGCGTAAAGGAGGCGGAGGTAATCGTAGATTTCGGTGGTGGTGGCAATGATGGAGCGGGGGCTGCTGCCCGAGCTACGCTGCTCGATGGCAATGGCGGGAGAAAGGCCTTCGATAAAATCCACGTCCGGCTTTTGCAATTGGTCGAGGAATTGCCGGGCGTAGGCGGAAAGGCTTTCGACGTATTTACGCTGGCCTTCGGCATAAATGGTGTCGAACGCGAGCGAGGATTTCCCGCTGCCGCTCAGGCCGGTGATGACGACCAGCCGGTCGCGGGGGATCTGCAGCGTGAGATTTTTGAGATTGTGCTCACGCGCGCCGCCAATACGAATAAATTCTTTACTCACAGGTGTAAATCTTTGACCAAGATTAAACTATTATCTTACTCGAAATTTGCGGGAAGGCAAAGGGCCGGAGTGGATTTTTCGCCCGGCCTAAGCTTTTAGACAGAATGGGCAAAATGATCCGAATCAAAAACAGATTCTGCCGACCCGGTTAATTCTGTCAAAAACCATTTATGTCAAAGAACTTCGGCAAACCGATGTTCGTCTTTATCAAAATTTGATGCTTAGTAACTCAGGCAAAGGCAGACGCGAGGGAACTTTTTTGCTTGAAAAACATCAAATTTTGGCTAATATAGGCGTGCAGCCAAGTTCGAATTCAAGTTTAAGCGACGTGGTCGCATGAATACGTGCGGTTCAGTTCGTTGTTGTGAGGGAAAATTTTCCCTAAAGAATGCTTTTACCCTTTTGGAGCTGCTGATTGTCATTGCCATTATCGCCATTTTGGCGGCGATTATCCTGCCCGTTTTGAACAAGGCCAAAGAGGCCGCCATCAATGCCGAATGCCTGAATAATGAACGCCAGCTCCAGATTTGCTGGCATCTCTATATTGGGGACAATAATGATTACCTAGCGCCAAACAATTCGATAGCGTTTATCACGCCGGGAACCAATACATCGACATCCAGCACACAGTGCTCGGTATCGTGGCTGCCTGACCTGGACGCGAAGACGGAAATCGACCCGTCCAATATCATCAACGGCGCGTTGTTTCCGTATAACACCCAATTGGGGATTTATCATTGCCCGGCCGACCTGTCCAAGTTGGAGACACCCGATGGCCAGATACTGACGCAATTGCGATGGCGCAGCTACAATATGAGCGAATCCATGAACGGCTGGCCAAATTGCCCTTCTCCGGGATATCCCAATGGGCTCGCTGATGAGCTTCCGATGTGGGCCACTTTAAATGCCATCAAGTCGCCAAGGCCAAGCGATGCCTTCGTCTTTATCGATGAAAATGCAGGTTCGATCCTCGACGCGCAATTTGGCAACCCGCCCGCCTATGAAGACTGGGATGTCTGGTGGGACATGCCCTCCAGCCGCCATAACCAGGGCGGCAATCTTTCGTTTGCCGACGGCCACGTGGAGCATTGGAACTGGGCGGTTCCGAAAATTTTTTATGATTACGTCCAGCCGGTGGCTGACGGTGAAATGCCTGATTTTCTGCGTGTTCAAAACGCCATGAAGCAGACATGGGACGACGAGCCGTATTATCAGTAGCATTTTCATTTGTTCATTGCAGCAAAGAGGCGCAAAGTTGCTTTGTAGAAACCGTTGGGGATGCCAACACGATAGCCGCCCACCCATCCGCTTTTGCTAAAGCCACAGTGGATGAGTCGCCGCGACAGGCATGGCGGAAATTTCAGATTTGAAATTGGAGATTTCAAAAGCGCGCGGCCACCGGACGGAGAAATCTTACTGGGGCGGCAACCAAAGGAGGCGGTAAAGCTTCATGGCGGCCTGTGTATTGGTATCCTTGAAAATAAATAAATTCGTCGGGGAAGTGACGACTTGTGGGAAATTGCTCCAAATAACAGGCGGATTAAGGTTGGTGGTCCATTGCACCTGGAAGACGTCATTGCTATTGGCGGCCCAAGTTAAGGTCGTATTCGTAGCGGTGACGACGGTGTTGGTCAAGAAGGACGGCACGGGCAACACAAAGACAGTAAAGGCGTTGGTGGCGGTCAACGGCGGCGCGTAGTTATCGGCTACGGAAGTAGTGAACTTATAAGCGATCCCGGCATCCGACGGAGCAGGCGTCCAGGTGATGACGCCATTGGTGCTGATGAGAGCGTTGGTTGCCGGAGTGGGCAAATCCAGGAGATTATAGGTCAACGTGACACCGGGGTTCGAATCCGTGGCCGTATTGGTGACGGTCAACGGATACGAAACGGTGATGACATAGTTGGTCAGGCTTGGCAGGACGAGCGTGCCAGTCCCCCCCGATAACAGGAGGAGCCGATAGAAGCGCATCGCGTTGGTAAATGGATATTGCGAACCGTTATCGAAGAACGTGAACATGCCGATGCCGTTAGTGGGCATGGGCGGGACGCTATCCGTAATAATGTTGGTAAAGGTATTCCAGTTGACCGGCTGGAAACTGGGTGTTTCCTGCACCTTAAAGGTGTCATTGGTGGGCGCATACCAGATGAGGAGGAAGCCATTGGTACCACCAATGTTCGTTTGAGTGATGCTGCTGATATTAACAGGCGTGGCGGGCGGCGCCTGGACCAGGGCAAAATTCACTTCGAAAACAAAGTTGACGGACAGGTTATTGGTGTTTTGCACTGCGATGTAATAGGTCTTACCGGGCAGCAAGGGCGGCACGCCGTTCGTGGCCACGACCGCCGAAGAGCCGTTGACGGCGCTACCAATCAACTGGTAATCCGGCGGCGTGGCGGCCACGGGCAGATTGGTTTGATTGAACCATACATTCAACGGGCCGGTGGTAAAATTGATGAGGTTGGTGGCGGCGACGGCATTGACCGGCACGGAAATAGAATAATAGGTGATGCTATCGGCGGCGACGGAATTGGTGATGGGTGAGCCGCCGGTGACCGGCGAAACGTTCAAGTTGATATTCAGCGGAGATTGCAGCGCCATGCTGAAATTGTCCCCGCCGGCAATAGCAAATATGTTGGTCAAACCTGAGGGCACGACAGATTCATCATAGGAGTTGTTGCCCCAGCCAACGGCGATTCCATAATTGTACAAGGCCAGTTCGTGGTAGAGGCCGTCGGAAATGCTCACGATATTGTTCAAGCCGGCGGGCACAGAGGCCTGGCCGAAGTTATTTTCACCCCAGGTAACGACGGTGCCATCGGATTTCAGGGCCGAGCTGAAGTAGCCGTAAGCAGAAATCGCCACGACGTTGGTCAATCCGGCCGGGACGATTGACTGCCCGTAGTTCGGGTAAATCCCAGTATCGGTCTCACCACCACCCCAAGCGACCACGGTGCCGTTGTTGAGCAACGCGAGGCTGTGGGTGACACCGGCAGCAATGGCCACAACGTTGCTTAAGCCGGCAGGAACGGTCGTCTGGCCATAACCATTCGCGCCCCAGGCAACGACCGTGCCGTTGGTTTCCAAAGCGAGGGCGTGGACAGCCCCGGCAGCCAGTGCCACGACATTGGTTAGTCCGGGAGGAAGATCGAGCTGGCCGCTGGAATTGTCACCCCAGCCGGTGACGACTCCGTCGCTTTGCAACGCCAGCGCAAAATATTCATCTCCCGCGGCAATGGCCACGACGTTATTTAAACCGGGCGGAACATCCGCCTGGCCGTAAGTATCGTCGCCCCAGGCGGTGACGGTGCCATTCTTATTCAACGCCAGTCCATCCAACATTTCGGCAGCAATCGCAGAGCAATTGGTCAGGCCAACGGGCACGTTGGTCATGCCGGAAGAATTGTCGCCCCAGGCGGCCACACCTCCCAGACCGAACAATTGATCTCCGCCAT
>JASHZU010000086.1 GCA_030042375.1 Verrucomicrobiia bacterium | reverse complement strand
AGCCAACGTGTGGATTTAAACCAGCCTCAATGCGCCGCTCAATCCCGCGCATAAAAGCGTCGGCTGCGGCCAAATAATGATCGCGCGAAAACAGGAGGGTGACATTGATTGGCACGCCTGCGAAAATTGCCTCTTCGATGGCCGGCAGACCTTCTTTGGTGCCGGGGATTTTGATGAAGAGGTTGGGCCGGCCGGCGCGTTGATAAAGGTCCTTGGCCGCTGCCAATGTCTTGGCGGTGTCGTAAGCCAAGAGGGGCGAGACTTCGAGCGAGACCCAGCCATCCACTCCATTCGTTTGCTGATGAATGGGACGGAACAAGTCGGCGGCCCGGACCAAATCCTCGATGGCCAAATTGAAGAAAAGTTCCTCGCCGGATTTGCCCTGGCTTTGGCATTCGCGAATGCCCGCGTCATAGGATGAGCTGTTCTTGAAGGCGTGATCAAAGATGGTGGGGTTCGAAGTGAGCCCCGTCAGCGAGAGCTCGTTGATGTAACGTTTGAGCGTGCCATTGTTCAAAATGTCACGAGTGATGTTATCGAGCCAAATGCTCTGGCCCAGGTCATGTAATAGTTGGGTAGCTTTCATATTTTTATTGTTTGATGGTTGATTGTTTAATTCTCCAAATGGCTGGTGTCATTCCACAACCGGATGGCCGGCGAGGACAGGTTGTTTTCGTAACTGAGCTGGCTGAGGCTGGCGGTGCTTAAAATAAGAAACTTCCCGGCGGCGGTTTCAAGCCCGAGCCACCGGGCCGCCAGCACCCGCAAAAAATGGCCGCTGGAAAAGACAAGAATGTCGCCTTTGATTGAGCGAAGGTTATTCACGACGCGATCAGCCCGCGCACCAATCTGCTGCGGCGATTCGCCGCCAGGGCAACCGTCTCGGAATAATTGCCAATCAGGACGTTCGGCATGAATCTCCGCAGTCCGGCGGCCCTCATAATCGCCATAGTTCCATTCAACCAGGTTCGGGTCCACCTGGGCTGCGTCCGCGAAGCCGGCCAATTGGCAGGTCCGGCGCGCGCGTTGCAGTGGACTCGTAAAAACTTTTGAAAACGTGTGGCCGGCCAGTCGTTTTCCAAGCCGTCCGGCGTTCTGTTCGCCACGCGCGGTCAACGGCAAATCGGTCAGGCCGGTGTGCTGGCCCGAAATGCTCCAGGCCGTTTCACCATGGCGCGCGAGATAAATTGTAGGAAGAGTGTCACTCATAATTTCTTACCTTCCTGTTGGAGCGATATTTCTTTCTCGTTTTGCCATCCTCCGCCGAGGGCTTTGTAAAGCTGGACCAGATTCTCCGACACGGCCTGGTCGCTCTGCACCAGTTCATCCTGTGAGTCCCGCAACGCCGTTTCCGAAGACAACACATTCAAAAAGTCCGTCAGGCCACTCTTGTACAGGTGTGTCGCCAAATCAAATGCTAACTGGTTCGCCGCCACCGATTGCTTCAAGGACTCCCGCCTCACCTGCTCCCGCGCATATTCCGTCAGCGCATTCTCCACATCCTGCAAGGCCACCAGCACTGTCTGTTGATACTGGTTTAACGCCTCCTCCTGCTTCGCATTCTGAACATGGATGTTAGCCACGATACTTCCCGCCTGGAAAATCTGCCATTGTACCGTCGGCCCCAGTCCCGCATATCGGCTTGCAAACTGAAACCAGTTATCCGCCGAGATGCTCTGGTATCCCGCCAGCCCTGTCAGCGAAAACTTCGGAAATAAATCCGCTTTGGCCACCCCAATTTGCGCGGTCGCCGACGCCAGATCCCGCTCCGCCTTTTGCACATCGGGACGACGTTGCAACAATTCCGAGGGCAATCCCACCGGCACCAGGGGCGGCGTCAGCGGAATGTCCTTAATCGCCGTCATTTGCCCCACCAACGCCTCCGGCGGCTGGCCCAGTAACACGGACAATGCATATACCGATTCATCAAAGCCCGTTTGCAAGGAGGGCACGAGTGCTTCGGTAGTGGTCAACGCGGCCTGGGCCTGCGCCACGTCCAAATTGTTGCCCAGCCCCGTTTCAAACCGGTTGCTGGTCAAATTCAGCACATTTTGCTCAATCTGGATGTTTTCCAGTTCAATAATCAGACGTTGCTGATAGGCCCGGGCGTTGATGTAATCTCGCGCTACTTCGGCCATCAGTGAAATAAGTACGTTCGTCTCGTCGAATTCGGACGCCTGAATCTGGGCGCTGGCCGCTTGCACAGCCCGACGAGTGCCTCCAAACACATCCAGTTCCCATGTCGCATCAAAATTGGCATCATAAAGATTATAGTCCAGCGGAGGGGGAATAGTGGGAAAGGTGTTGGCTGAGTAACGATTCCTGGAATAGCTGGCCCCACTGCCCAGCCAGGGCCACAGATTGGCAGACACAATGCCTTTCTCGGCGCGTGATTCCCGCACATGGGCTTCGGCAATACGCAGGGTCAGGTTGGATTGGATGGCTATGGCCATGATCGAATCCAGATTGGTATCGTCGAAGTTCTTCCACCATTGGGCCAACTCGACCGCGTCATTAGTAGTCTCCCCACCGGTCATTTGCGAGCTCCATTGCGGTGGTGTGCTCTCTTTGGGCGCCTGGTAGTTCGGCCCCACCGCGCAGCCGGCGAGCAATGCGATAAGGCACGCAATGGCCAGGGCCATTTTGCGGGCCGGCAGAACAGATGAAATTCGTTTATGAATTACTGACATAGGGTGGTTTGAGAAAACGTGTTGTCAGGATGCGAGCCGTCGCGACCAGTGGAAAAGCGAAGAGAAACATCATCGCCAGGCTTTCGAAGCATCCATTGTACGCGATGCTGGACCATTGACGGGATGCTTCCTGCATGGTAAGCGCCATAGACTCGCGCGGAATTTGTGATGGCTCAGTTCCGTACAATGCCAGCGCGTTCTGGACTTTTTGAGCGTAAATGATGGTGTTGGGACTGGCCGACGACACTACATTGCCAAAGATGGTTTGATTGCGGTCAGTTAAAGTTTCGTGAAGCGTTTGCAACCAGGCAATGCCGGAAAGCGCGCCAATCTGCCGGTTAAAATTGAACAAACCCGCCGCGGCTACATCTTCCTCGGGTGGCAGCGAGGTCAAGGCCAGCAATGTCAGGGGAATAAATTGGCAGCCCAAAGCAAATCCGCGAAGGATGAGCCAATAGGCGTAATCTTCAAAACTAATATTGGATGGGGCCAGGCCCATCTGCAACATGGAGGTACCGAACAAGAGCAGGCCGGAAAGGATGATAAAAACCGGGTTAAGTTTTACGAACCGAATAATGATGCCAATGCTCAAAAATGAAATTACGGAAAAGGCCGTACCGGAGAGTTGAACGAGTCCACTATCCGAAACCGGATAATTCAACACATTGACAGCAAACCCGGAAATAACGAAGCCGCTTCCAAAAAAGGCGATGCCCGCAAGGATGATGACACACATGCCAAAGGCGAAATTGGCATAACGAAAGGCCCCGTACGGCAATAAGGTCGGGCCGCCCTTGGTTTCGATGAACACGAGCAGGACGATACAAGTAACCGCAAGCAAGATCGCCCAGACAATCGGCGGGTATTCCAGCCAGCGGTTGCGATTGCCTTGCTGCAGGACATAGACAATCGCGAAAAGCGCTGTCACCGTCACGAGTATTCTTCCGGGCAAAAACGGGTTGTAACGTTTCAAATCACTCAACATTTCGCGTTTCCAAAAAAGCCACCCGCAACCCAGCAGCCCGAACGGCAGCATCCAAAGATAGGCATCCCGCCAATCGAAGTTATAAGCGCTTGCGCCCAAAACCTCCGGCACAACGGTCGCGGGAAACATGACCGACGCCAGCGCATAAAAGGCTTGCACCAGCGATTGTTCGCGTCGGGGAAACAATGCCAGCAACGTTCCCTGGCCAAGGGCAATCATCGCGCCGCCAGCAGCGCCCTGCAAAAGGAGCACTGCCAGCAGCGAAGGATAATTGGGGGCCAGCATGCCTGCCGCTGTCATCAGGACAAGACCAACGGCCGCGGTCAGGAACGAGCGTCGCTGCCCAAATTTACATTGCAACTTTGCCGCAATCAGCAGCAGGTAGAGTTTCCCGACATAATAGAAAATCGACGCCCAGGTAACCTGGTCGGCGGTTACGGAAAAGCTGCCATTCAAATATTTTCCCAAGGTGGAACAGACAGCGCCATTGACACCGTCCAGCAAAGCCAGAAAGGCCACCGCAACGATAAATCCGCTTTTTTCCCACGTGAAATCTTCAGCGAGGGATTGCAGCGGACTGGCCTTGATGGCTGTGGCATCACTACTCATGGGATGTTTCCATTTTGTCAGTTTCTTCGAACATCGTTGTTGAGGAACCGTTGGCAAGGTTCGACAAAGCGAATAAATTCGTTGCTACCAGGCTTTGCAGCAGTTCATTAGCCCTTGTCCATTCGTTGGAATAAATTCCCGTCTCATAAATCGCGTTCTCGGAGGGGACATTCGTTAAAAACGCGCCGCTATGGTCGGCGGTATCCACGGTGACATGCATGGACAGGCCAATCCGGAGGGGATATTTTTCCACTTCATCCCCGTCCAGGATGATGCGCACGGGCACACGCTGAATAATTTTTATCCAGTTGCCGGAGCCTTCGTCGGGCGGCAACAGGGAAAAGGCGGCACCGGTGCTGGGCTCCAGTCCCATCACATGGCCCTTGTATTCAACGGAGTCGCCATAAAAATCCGATTTCAAATGAACCGGTTGGCCGATACGCACGAACCGGAGTTCGGCCTCCCGGAAGTTCGCGTCCACCCAAATCTGGTCCAGCGGGATGATGGCAAGCAATGGCGTGCCGGGCGTGACTCGCTGGCCGACTTCGACGTTTCTTTCCACGACATATCCCGTATCCGGCGCATCCACAGAGGTTCGCTGCAGCGCCAGATCCGCATCCAGGACATTTGCTTCTGCCTGAAGCACTGTCGGATGATGTTCCAGGTCTGTATCGGCAGTCAGAGCTTGCGCCGCGGCCAGTTCCTGTTCAGCGACATCAAGCAAATCCTGGGCATTATCTTTGGCCTGAAGCGCATGGGTGGTGTCCTCCTCCGAAACAGAGCCTGCCGCGGATGTGATCCTGCGTTGGTAATCGTCTTCGGCCTTTGCATAATCAATTTTGCGCGCTTCGGCGTTTGCTTTCAGCGCACGGACATTGACATAGTACTGGCAAACCTTGCGCATGGTATCTCCCAACGCTCCCTCAGCCTGCAGCAGCGCCACCTTCGCATCATCGTCATCCAGAACGACCAGCGGCTGGCCTTTTTTTACGAGGTCGGTGTCGTCGGCGTTAATTGCCACGACGGTACTGGTGACACGCGGCACCAGAAAGACCTCATTGCCATGAACATAAGCGTCGTCCGTCCATCGATAAGGGAAGTCCAGCCGGAAGAAATAGGCAGCAGCGATGACGATAATGACCAAGAACAATATCGTAAAGACAACATGACGCTTGCTCTTACCGGGAGGCGCCGGCGGTACCGGTTTGGCCGGCACGGGAGCGGATGCTGTCGCGGGCTGAGCACTTTGGTTCGCAGGATTGGAATCTGGTTTGTCCGAGGGTGTCATTTTTTTATTTCACTGATACATATAGGTTCATTCGTTTTCCTGATTGCGTAAGTCAGACGCGGCTTCCGCGAGAATTTCGGTCAGAGCCTGATTCCAACCTTCCATGAACGCATCGGCCGTGGCCGTTTTCACCGTGATTTCGCGGGAATAATCCTGCTGAACAATAACTTTTCCAGGCAATCCGTTGGTAGCATCCATGAAGATTATCTGCATGGCCAGGACAGCGCTGGGGCTTCCGGGTTTTCGAATGTCTCCGTAAAGCTGGCTGACATGGATCTCGACGATGGTATCTGGTTCAACTGTATCACCGGTTTTGACCACCGCGCTGAAACCTCCATCGCGGCATAGCGTTTCGCTGACGGGCGTGAATAATATTTCAGCCGGGGGACCCAGAAATTGCGCATAAGGATCCCGCTGATACGAAAATTCTCCCGTTCGATAAACGAGTGACCGATCATTAAATGGCGGCGCGACTTTCAAGGGTTTGATGCCCAGCACATGGCCATTCATCACTCCATTTGTTGCGGACAATTCGGGCATGCTAAAATCAAGCGTTTGCGTATTCAGGGGCGGTTTGGACAGGCAACCGCTAAAGGTGAGAGCGAATGCCAGAAGCGCCACCCCGCTGATCCTTAAAATCCACCGGGAATAAACCGGTGATGCCATATTGTTGGAGTAATTGGAGATTTTCATTGCTTTGCTGGTGGTTCGATTCCTTTTACATGGGCCGGCGGTTCTCCAAAAATGAAACCTGACGGATATTGCTTCAATTGGGCCACCGTATCGTCCAGATCTTTAAGAGTTTGGCTGGCATTCTCGAGGGTCTGGTTCAAAGCATCAAAATCGATGTTCTCCAAGCGGGGCTCCAGTCTTGCGACGGTGTCCTGTAACTGGAGAGTGAGGGTGTCCAAATCATGGCTCAATTTCTCCAATTTCGCCCGGTTAACGGTGTTATCCGCATCCTGCAAAAGGATCTTTAACTTGACGTTGCTTCCGCGCACCTCCATCAGCAGGTCGTTGGCATTCGTGCTGAGAGTACGGAAATCAAATTGCCCTGCATGATCCAGCACAGTGCCCGCTGATTTCAGATCGTACTGCAAATGATCGTTCAGGCCATAGAAATCAAGACCTTCGGCGCTGCTCAGGACTTTCTGGAGCGAAGCCAGCAACTGGGCAAATTCGCCGGGAGCCGATGGGATGTAGGTGTATTTCGGCTTCCAAGGAAATGGCGCGGGCGGGTTGTCATCGGGGTTCATGAATTCAAGCGAAAGGACGTCGGAGCCAGTAATGCCTTTGGATTTGATGCGCGCTCTCAGCCCCCCCTGAATGGCCGCCTGCAGCAGTTCGTCCCGCTCAGCGGCGGTCGATCCCGGTTCAATATTGTTGCGCATCACGAACTGCACTATGATATAACTGGGCTGGGTCACCTGGTATTCAGTCCAGGAAAAATCAATGCGAGTGACTTTCCCGACATTCACACCCCGCAACTCCACGGCGGAGCCGACCGTCAGTCCGGTCACGTCATCTACCATGTAGGTTTCATATAAACTCGATGGTTCAAAATAAGTACGAGCGCCGAACGCGAGGAGTCCGACGACCAAAATCGCCAATCCACAAAGTGTGAATAGCCCGAGTTTAAAGTTGTTGATTGGTTTGCTCATGGGATTTAGAGATGTAAGCCGGACGCAACAGCATCCGCCTCGCGGTTAAAAAAGCGATGGACCCACGGGTCTGCGGAATCGCGCAGTTTGGCAGGCTCACCCTGGGCGACAATTGTCCCCGCGCGGCCATCGAGCATGATAACGCGGTCGGCAATCCGATAGATACTCGCCAAATCATGCGTGACGACAACGAAGGTTATTCCAAATTGATGAGCCAGTTCTGTAATTAGAAGATCCAGGTCTGCCGCCGTGATGGGGTCCAGCCCGGCGGATGGTTCATCCAGGAACAGGATTCGCGGATCCAGCGCCATGGCCCGGGCAATGGCCGCGCGCTTTTGCATACCGCCGCTCAGTTCAGCAGGCATCTTCTCGACGGAAGCGGCGAGTCCCACCAGTTTTAATTTGGCCAGGGCCGCTAATTCTTTCAACGGCTCGGGCAAGCCAGTTAACTCATCGAGCGGGAACCTTACATTTTCCAGCACGGTCAGTGAGCCGAACAAGGCGCCGCTTTGATAGGTGACCCCGAATTTCCGCAGCAAGTTACGGCGTTCGTCTCCCGCAGCCGTAACGAGATTTGTACCTTCAATCCAAACCTCGCCTTCCAGCGGCGTATAAAGCCCAATCATATTTTTCAACAAGGTGCTTTTGCCGCTGCCGGAACCACCTAAAATCACAAACACTTCACCACATTTCACATCAAAATTAATATTATGGAGAATGACAGTATCTCCATACCCAACCTTGAGATTGCGCACGCTAATGATGATTTCAGTTTCGTCGCTCATAATTTCAAGGCATAGAAGAGAACGGAAAATACAGCGTCCGCCATGACAATCAACACGATGCTCGTCACCACGGCGCGCGTGGTCGAAACACCGACCGCGCTTGGGCCTTCCTGCGTTTGCAATCCGCGCAAACAACCAACGGCAGAAACAATCGCCCCAAATACAATTCCTTTACACAAGCCAAATACGATGTCATGGACTGTGAGGGATGCGGCCAACTGGTGAAAAATCAACGACCACTTAAAGCCCAAAAAGAAGGCCACTAACCCGCCTCCCATAATGCCCAGGAAAGCGGCGTAGAGGGCCAACAGGGGCGTTAGAAGGACCCCGGCCACAATACGCTGGATGACAAGAAAACGGATGGGATCCAGCCCGAACGTTTGCAGGGCGTCCAATTCCTCGTTAACTTTCATGGTGCCGATTTCCGCCGCAAATGCGGAACCGGAGCGGCCCGCCAACAGCAATGCTGCGAGCAATGGCCCCAGCTCGCGCACCATGACAATACCAATCAGGTTTACCACAAAAATCTGCGCGCCGAACTTCGCCAATGTTTGGGCGGATTCGAAAGCAATGATGAGCCCGACCAATATGCTTACCAGCGAAACGATGGGCACCGCATTTGCGCCTGCCTCTTCAAAAATTCGGCGGACTTCTCTCCAGCGCGTTTGCCTCCGGTTCAGAAGAGTCGGCAACAGGTTGCGGGTGACGTTGCCAAGAAATTCAACCTGTTCCCGCAAATCCGTAGTGGCCTGCCTCACCCCGCCGCCCACTTCTTCCGGAAGGGAATGGCATTTTATGCCGATGGCCGGGCGAAGCGCATTGTAGTCATCCTGGGTAAATCCGAGAAATAGCTGCTCCACTTCCACGCGTAATCCGCGTATCGAAACGCTAGCGCCGGGGGTCATTAGTCCCATGCTCAAGTAGCGAAGCAATGACAATCCCCCGCCGTCACAATATTCCAGACCGTCCGCGTCGACTTCGAGCTTTTCGAGTTTCGCACCGCGCAACTGCTGCTTCAAACTGTCCCAGGAAGCCACTGCCGTTCGCGAATTCAGCCGTCCACGAAACACCACCCTGGCGAATCCCGGAGGACCGAACCGCACGTCGGTTTCCAATTCATTTTGTGGGGTTTCGGTCATGACTTATTTCAAGGTCCTTTTCCCGGTTCGTAAACGCTGACTTGCCAGTTCTGGCCTTCCCATCGCTGGTCGCGCTTCCAAAAGAGCGTGAATTCGATCACGGAGCCGACGGCCCAACCCACCGTCGGAAAATCTGCAAACCACAAATTCATCACGCTTTCATGGGCGGTCACCGTCTGATTTTTATGTGCCCAGCCATCAATAGACCAAGCGACTGTTGCCTCCGCGGCGAGGATGATTCGTAAAATTTTTCCGCGAGGCATCTTCGCCAGTTGGTGACGAAGGCTCCAAATCTCATATTGGTTTCCGACGGGTTTGGCCACGTAGCGCTGGTATGCCGGTTCAACGCGGTCAAAGCAGACACCATCATGGCGGCTACGCACCAACGAAATATATTCCGCATGCGACCAGCAAAGCGGCATCGCCGCGCCGGTCGGACGACCAAATTTCATGCCGTCGCCCGGCAAGTCGGCTGCATCCCAGAGCTGTTCACTAATCATCCCTCCCTGGTTGGCAAATTTCTCCATGGCCTGGATGAATGGCATCGGATCGCGTCCTGCGGCCAGTTCATAATGGCCGCGTTCACCCGTCAAAATCGGCCAGCACCGGCCCACGCCCGTCCCGTCAAAGGCCCTGCCATCATCCTTTTGCCCATAACCGTCATGATTATAGCGGCGCCAGCAAGGCCCTTGAGGCAAATCGTGTTTAAGCACCTGGTCAATGACTTTGATTGAATCAAGGATAATGGGATCATTTGCATCACGGATGCCCAGTCGCACCAAATGGAGAAAATCGCCGCCGACCACATTCCGCGCTGGGCGCACGCCGCCGCCATTATTAATCCGGATCATCGCCGTGTCCGGATCAATGTGAGGATTGGGGGTGATCGAATCGGTGGGATTAATCCTGATATAATGCCGGGGAATACCTTCGACTAATTCACCCTTCGTCGTCACCATCCATTCTTCAAGATGCGCTGCCAACCAATCTGCATATGCAAAAATAAAATCAGACTGCTGATCCTGGTGATGTTCTTTAGCCAGTTGCGCAGCGCAGACGAGCCCGGCGATCACCGTAGCGAGTGTTGAGGGCGAATAACCGGCATTTTCTTCCCATCTTTCCTGGCACGTGACCGGCCCCTGGAGGATGAGATATGCGGCTGCCCTTATCATCATTACACGAAGATTAAAAAATTTAAATTGAACATTCTCTTTGTGTAAACGCCAGGCCAGCAGGATTGGGGCGGCGATTTCATCCAATTGCAGGCCGGACCAATAAGCTGTTCCATCAATCCAACTGTTTTGGGGAAAACTGCCATCGGGACGTTGAATGGAAGCAAGCCAAATCAAGGCACGAAACGGTGTGCCAGTCTGGCCGGTGGCCAGGAGAGCGGTCGCGCTCTGCACCAAATCGCGAGTCCAAACCAGGTGATAACCGCCCTTGTCATCGTTATTGGCTTTGGTTTCTCCCCACGGTATGCTTAGAGAGGCGACCATGGCTCCCTGGAAAAGCTTGTCCTCATGCGACAGCAGGACGAACCGGCTCAAGCGACAGGTATGGCCACGGTCGGACGTGTGCGCGCTAAAATCGTATTTCGGATTCACCACTGCGCGCTGCCACTGGCGGACATATCCCTCGCGGTGAACTTCAAAATTCTCGGCCTGCGATTGGAGCAGCTTGGTGACTGTGCTCTGATAACTGCCCCCACAGGCGATAGCAACGGTAAATTCACTATCGTTGAGCAGATTAACTTCTCCCATTAGGGCGATGTTGCCATTTTCCGCCGTGCGAAATTCCCAATCCATTTTGAAATTATCCATCAAATCCTGCCAACCATCGCTGGCGCCAACGAAGCCTACGGAACGGCGGTTGAATCCGGTATTGCAGGCCATTACGAGATGCACATCACCGCGTTTGGCATGGAGCAAAGGGGTCTCGCCGATTTCACAGCATCGCGCCAAATTATTGAGCCCCTGCGGGGCCAGAAGCGCATACACACGTAATTTGCCTCGCAAACTCTCGTCAAAGATTTCCAACCGGGTATGCATGTGGAGTATCGACTGATGCGGATCTGTCAACAGCTGCTTAACGACCTGGTAACGGCCGGTTGGTTCTGAATTTGTCAGCCGGTAAAAGGGACAATCATGCTCCGGATATTCCAGCGTGTGCTTCAAATC
>JASHZU010000085.1 GCA_030042375.1 Verrucomicrobiia bacterium | reverse complement strand
CCGATGTTCTTCTGCTCAAAGTGAAAACAGCGGAAGCACCGGGCTTGCATCTCGCCACCACCGCAAGCCCGGGCATGAGATTGTATTGGGGAGACGCTGTATATTGCGTCACCAATTCCTCCATGTCCGACCTGGCGTCATTTCTTGAAGACCCCAATCATTTCGGCCAGCCGGTGATTGATGAAACGGGGCTGACTGATAAGTATAATATCCGCATCAATTGGGAGCCTCACAACAACGATTCTTTGAAGAAAGTTCTCTTAGACCAGCTCGGGCTGGAACTCGCCCCCACTAACATGCCCATCGAAATGCTCGTGGTCGAAAAAGCAAAATAATCTGCTTACTTTTAATTCGATTTCGCAGCCACTTGCGCCGCGGCAATTTCCGCCTGTGCTGCCGCAAAGTCGCGTTGGTAATCAGGGCTCTTTTTCATTTGCTCCACGATGGCCTGCGCCAGCACCCGTCCCGCATAAATATCCGTCGGGTAATGCCGGGCGATTTCCACCCGGTGCCACCCAATCGAGCGCGCCTCGGCGATAATTGCGTCGCGCTTTTCCGGAAACAAATCCGCCAGCACCAGTGCCAGCACCATGGATTCCGTCGAATGGCCGCTGGGATAGCTGAAGCTCTTTTCCAATTTTCCTGTCGCCAGTGTGGGATCAATCATAAAGGGCCGTGGACGTTTCCAGATGTCCTTGGCGTTGTCGGTCACGGTTTCGGCGTCATGCTGGACACCATGCATGAACGCCTCGGTTTTCGGAAATTTGCCCGGCTGGAAAAAAGAGCCAATCGCCGGGGTGAAATTGAAAATCGTAAATTCCTTTTCCGTAAAAGCCACCGCCACGTCATTGCTCGGGGCGGAGCGGGAAATGGTGCGGACTTCCTGCATGTCAGCGGCCTGCTCCGGCGAACCCAGTAACGGCGGCGGCGGCAATAGCGCCACGACATCCGGCTGGCCCGGGGGCAAATAATGGGTGTCCTGCGCGCACAACGGTAGGGAAATGAAGGAAAAGCACAGGACGGCAAGAACGCCGAATTGGCGAAGCTGGCGGAATAGAGTGGAACCTGATTTCATAATCTTTAACGGGCGCAGGATGTTACTTAATAAAAGTTTTCCATTGTGTAACATTCTTGTGACAAATGGCCAGGTTCCGCTGTTTTCCAAACCAGGCACACGCGTGTGTTTACAGCCGGCCGGGAAATCGTATAATGTCCTTCTGTGAGTTTGCAAAAGCGTCAACGTGTTGTCTGTGGCATGAGCGGGGGGGTCGATTCCTCCGCCACGGCCGCGCTTTTGCAGGAGCAGGGCTACGATGTCATCGGCATCACGCTCAAGCTTTGGCCGCAAGATTGCGTGAATCGCGCCGAGGACAAGTGCTGCGGCCCGCAGGCCGTGACGGATGCGCGTTCGGTTTGCGATCGGTTGGGCATCCCGTACTACCTGATTGATGAGGCGGCAGAATTTCAAAAGCACGTCATCCAATATTTTGCGGATGAATACAAGGCGGGCCGCACGCCCAACCCATGCGTGATGTGCAATCAAAACCTGAAATTCGGGCGATTGATTGACCGTGCAGACCAGCTTGGCGCGGATTTCATTGCCACGGGCCATTTTGCGCGAATTGAAAAGAACGCGGACGGCTCGCGCTATTTGCTCAAGCGAGGGAGGGATTTGCGCAAAGACCAAAGTTATTTTCTGTTTTCATTGCGCCAGGACCAGCTTGCGCGCACGCTGTTTCCGTTGGGCGAAAAGACCAAGAACGACACGCGCGCGGTAGCGCGGCATTGCAATCTCAAGACCGCTGACAAAGAAGAAAGCATGGAAATCTGTTTCGTGCCGGGTAACAACTACGGCGGTTTTCTCCAGCAGGCGAACCTAGTCCAAAAGCATCGCGGAGAAATTGTAGATTTGGCCGGCAAAGTCCTCGGTCACCATGACGGCATTGAATTTTATACTATTGGCCAGCGGCGCGGCCTGGGCATTACCACGCCGGAGCCGGTCTATGTCATTGAGCTCGACGCCGAAAATAATCGTGTCGTCGTGGGAGATGATTCCGCATTGGACCGCGACGAATTTACCGCATCGAATTGCAATTGGATTCCCTTCCACAAACTCACAGAACCTATCGAAGTGACGGCCAAGATACGATATAACCACGCGGGAACGCCCGCTACCGTTTCGCCGTCAGGAAATGGGGCCGTGAGCGTGAAATTGCACTCGCCTCAACGCGCTATTACCCCCGGCCAGGCCGCGGTCTTTTATCAGGACGATGTGGTGATGGGCGGCGGCTGGATTGCGCGATAACGACAGCGGGCCGTAAAGAAGTTTGAACTCCAAATAAAAAAGCAGGGAGGCTTGCGCCTGCCCTGCTTGCATTCTTTGGAACCTTAATTATGGACTTGTCACGCGATAGAATGTCGTCGGATTGGTCGTCGCCGACGGGTCTACGATATTGTAAGTCCCCGCTGGCGATTCCGATGTCGGATTTCCAAGATCCTTCCACTGGCTTAATGGCGTCAGCAGGTTTGTTGCGCTCCAAACGGTGTAGCTGGTTGCAGAACCCGTCGGACCGTTGAAGCTGAAGTTCAATCCCTTATTAACACCGCTGCGAACATAATTTACGGCACCCAATGCACCGGGCGCGTAGATCGGGTTGACTGAGGCAGAGAAGCTCAAGTTATCTATGCCGAAGCCCTGGCCGCTGCCACCCGCATCATCAATAGACCAGACCAACCATAACGCGGATCCCGGTGTCCAGGTTTCATTCAGAACCACGTTGGTCACAGTCATGTTGGTTTGATTTTGCGGCAGAGTTCCGTTGATTTGGCCGACAGATCCAGTCGCCCAGATGTTAGAGCCAAAGTCCAGAGGGGTATAGAGGTTATTGGTCGCATTGGCGATGACTCCTCCCGCCAGGAATTGGGAATTAGTTCCGGCCGAGTCAACCGTGTAACCGAACACCATTTCCTTGGGCCGCGTACCCTGCTTCCAGAATTCGCCCACATAGCTCAGGTTGAAGTAATTAAGATTGCCAGGAGTTTCGTTAATTAGCTTCAAGCCGAAGTGGGTTTCACCCGATGTGCTGGTGGCAATCAAACCGAGGGAACGATTGGCAGCCACCACAAGGTTATTGGTCAAGCCGAAGCTCAGGATGCCGCCAGTGGTTTGGTCGCCCGCCGTCGCGCCGATTTGCCCGGCGTTCGTGTCCCCATCGCACTCGCCATACCAGCCAGACATCGTATTGCTCAATCCCAGTCCGTCCAACGGTTGGTTGGTGAAGAAGACCGGGAAGGCAAAATCAAACGGATTCGATATATCATACGTGATACCGCCAATGGTCGTGGGGCCGCCACCGCCAACAGTATTGACGGAGGTAGTTCCGGGGTTTGGCAGCGAATCGAAGTTCTGGGTGTAGAGCTGGTTGGAATAGCCCACATACGAAGCCGCCGGTGCAACGATGACGGTCACCGTTGCCACCTGGCTCGTCACGCTGCCCGCGGAGTTGGTAACAACGCAGAAATAATTGGTCGTGTCAGCAACCGTTGCCGGCCCAATCGTGAGGACGTTGGATGATACCGTGAATTCATTCATTGTTGATAGCAAAGTCACTGGTGCCGTATTGCCCTGATACCAGGCATAAGTCAGGGGCGGCGTGCCAACGACGGAAGAAACGCTCAATTGTCCTGTCTGGCCCGCGAGTGTCGCAAAGGAAATCGGCTGGCCGCCGGCGGGGATCGAGGGCGGACGAACCTCAACAACGAGTGAAGCGACTTCTATGTTTGTTCCGGAGGCCGAGTTGGTGACGCCCAGGTAATAATTGCCATCGTCGGTGAGCTGGACATTGGTGATGACCAAGGTCTGAGAAGTTTGCGAGCCGACATAGCCGGAACCGTTTCCATCCGGGCCGTCAGACAACGGCGTCGTTCCGTCGAACCACTGGTAGGTAAACGGCGGCGTGCCGTAAATGGGCGTGGCCGCAATCGTGACCGTATCGCCGATATAATTTGTCAGTTTCAACAACGCATTCGTATAGACTGGAGGAGCAACCGTCGTGGTTACCGTCATGTTGACGATCGAGCTCGTCACCGCGCCATAGTCATTGGTCACCACCAGTTGATAGTTGCCCTGGTTGGTGAGGCTGGCATGTCCAAAAGCCAGGGTGGCCGAAGTGGCTCCGCTGATGTTGGCACTATTCGTAACATTGGTAACGCTGGTCCCAACTTCCTGCCATTGATAATTAACAGTATAAACGGACTGTACGCCCACATTGAAGCTGGCGAATGAGTTGGTTGTCGTATTAATGGGCTGCGGCTGGGAGGTAATTTCTGGACGCAAGTCGGGGGTAAAGTCCAAACCGCGGAAACCGTACAAGACCCCCGGGGCCACGGCCAGGGTGTTGGCCACCATGTTTGTGCCCGGATTGTTCGTATCCACGATGCTAATCAGGCGATTCGAGCAGATATCCGAGCCATCCCCTTCTTCAGCAGTCGTCGCGTAGATGATCGGGTTCGTCTGGCTGAAATCCACCGCAATGCCAAAGCAGCCTTGGTTACCACTCTTCGTCCACAAAGTGCCAAGATTGGTCGGGGTGAAAACATAAGGCTGGCTCCATGCGCCATCACTGTACGTGTATTTTACAATTCCCAGGGATTCGTCAGCGGCATAAACAATCGTACCTGCAGGATTCATGTCAAACGCCAAAACATTGGCAACCGGAGTCCCGTTGACGCTGCCGAAGTTCAAAACCAGATTCGTGAAGGTCGTTACCTGTTCCTGGCCGGGAGCCCAGGGGAGTGGCACCAGGTTGTTGTTAATGTCCACGAAATCAACAATACCATTGACCAGGCCGCCTCCACTCTCTTGCTTTATCACCGAGTAAAGAACGCCATTGATAATCCTCAGTTCATAACCCGATTGAACCTGGTTCTGAACCTGTTCAGGGGTAGAAGAAACGTTTGGACTATAAAACAAGGTTCCAGTTTCCTCGAAACCGGTAGACGTGCCAGCCACCGTGCCGTCGCCCCAGAAATTGTTAGTACCGTCCGTGGCGATGCCACGTGGATTATCCTGGGTAACACCCGGCGGCAGGCCAAACCAATCTTGTGAGTCGTATTCAAAGACGATATTGGTGAACGCATCAAATGTTTCAAATCCGCGATCAACATCGCCAGCTGAAGACGGCGTGCTCGTGAGAGGCCCCATATTGGGGCCATTGGTGTGATAACCCGATATCACAAGATACTGGCGGTCGTAGGAACGGGAAAGAAATTCTCCCTCCGAACCCCCGTGCATGTTGAAGAACATCGTGTCCGGCCCGTTAGTCGGCCACGGCACTGACAGGATCGGCACGCTATTGCTGATGACCGGGTCAAATTCATCAATGTAGATCGGCCAGCGGTGGTCCGTGAAAGTGTAACTGCCATTGCCGCCAAGCAGGACGGCCAGCTTGCCAGGCTGAAATTCCAGAGTCGTATTTTGAGCCCAGGTTGTAACGGCAAAAAGCATTGCAACACAGGATGCGAAGATAGTTTTTTTCATTTTATAATGTTATTATGGGTCGTGACCGCAAAAAAGATCGCCGTAAATAAACCGCAAGGCCATTACGGCTGAATGGCTTTTAAGTTACAATCCGGTGACGTTGGACATTTTTTGACCCGGGGGAAGCCCAATACTTTAAATATTCAATTTTTTAATTGATTTTATGGGCATTAAATCATGATTTCGACCGTTTGGAAAATCAAAGTTCAGCCACCCCCGTTGTAACACAATTGTAACCAAACGCACACATTGCTGTAAAACGCCTGGGTAATCATATTTTCACATGATCGAAGCAAAAAAACCCGACGCCGTTAGTTCCCGCAACGCCGCCTGGCAGGGCGGTTTTACGCTTATTGAACTTCTGGTGGTAATCGCCATCATCGCCATCCTGGCGGCATGCCTGCTGCCAGTGTTGTCAAGGGCGCAGGCGCGCGCCAAACAAACATCGTGTTTGAACAACCTGAGACAATGGTCCTACGCCCAAACGATGTACGTGGACGATTGCAACCAGACCTATCCAACGCCGGACATTCCTACGGGCGTACCCGGGGAGTCAGGTGCTTACGATCCAAAGCAACCCGAGTGGGCCGATTTAGCTGATATTTATCATGAAGCCCTCTTGGGAAACGGCCAGGCTAATGCGGCGGTAAATGGAGTCTGGTATGATGGGCTTCCTAATTATATTGGCAGCAGGCCTCTTTATTACTATGCGGCTGTCGTCGATAATGGTCCGGCTCTTTATAATACGGGGAAGGACATTTACCATTGTCCGAGCGTCGGCACAGATCCTTCCGCTTTTACGATGAACCCAAACATTTACGTTATGTTTGAGTATGGAATGAACTCCAAAGGGGACGAGGGCAATAATGGAAATACCACCATTGATCCAGTCACCACAAGCATGGTCAAACATCCCTCGGCGTACGTTATGTTTTCCGATAATCGGGTTATTGCGTCTGACGATCCGTCCTGGGATACGTTCAGCCCTTCCCAAAGTCCGCCGGTTTTTGGTACTCCTGAATGCTATACGACCCGGCTTTCCATGCGCCATGATATCGGTGCCAACATCGGATTCAGCGATGGCCATGCCCAGTGGTTCAAGTACAACTATGCTATTATCGATGTGAGCGGCAAGCCCAGTGACCCGGGATTATCCGATATTAATTGGAGTTACGACGGCACTCCGATTCAATAACCGGCCGCGCAAAATCATTTGCGTGTCTTTGGCGGGTTTCACGGTTAAACTTCCCGTGTGATTCGCAACATCATTTTTGATTGGTCCGGCACGCTGGTGGATGATTTACCTGCTGTTCTCAAAGCGTCCAATTTTGTCCTCACGCAAGCCGGCAAATCCGAAATGTCCCTGGAAGAATTCCGTGCCGAGTTTTCCCTGCCGTTTAAGAATTTCTATAACCGCCATACGCCGCATGTACCCATGCCGCAGCTCGAGCAATGGTTTCATGCGGAATTCAAACGCGCCCAGACGTCGGTTTGTGAATTGCCCCACGCCCGGGCTTTCCTGGAATTTTGCCGCAAAAACAAGTTGCGCCTGTTTTTGTTGAGCACGGTCCATCACGACCATTTCCTTGTGCAATGCCGCGTGATCGGGTTTGACGTGTTTCTGGAAAAACCGTACACGGGCGTCTGGGACAAGCGGGAAAAAATCCATGAAATTTTACGGGAAAACAACCTGCGCCCCAATGAGACGCTTTTCATCGGCGACATGCAGCACGATATTGAGACGGCGCGGCACGGTGGCGTGCATTCCTGCGCGGTGCTGACGGGCTACAATACGCTAGAACAACTACGCGAGGCCAAACCGGATTTGATTGTCGAGCATCTGTCAGAATTGCGCAACATTCTCGAAAAAAATGATTTCTCTTTCGGCAAAAGCGCGCCTTCGTTCGAAGCTGTTCCGGATATTCCACTGGCCACAGTCGGGGCGCTCATTTTCAACTCCAAAAATGAAGCGCTCATGATTCGGACCCACAAATGGTCAAACCTGTGGGGAATCCCCGGCGGAAAAATAAAATTTGGCGAAACATCCGAAGCCGCGCTCCGCCGCGAAATCCTCGAAGAAACCGGGCTGAAAATTTCCGGCATCCAATTCGCGCTTGTCCAGGACTGCATCCATTCCCGGGAATTTTACCGTGATGCGCATTTTGTTTTGTTGAACTACACCTGCCTTTGTACTGACAAAAATCCAAAGGTGAAGCTGAACGACGAAGGCCGCGAATTTCGCTGGGTGAAACTGGCCGAAGCGAAAAAAATGAAGCTTAACAAGCCAACCCGGATTCTGATTGATGC
>JASHZU010000084.1 GCA_030042375.1 Verrucomicrobiia bacterium | reverse complement strand
AGCGGATGCACACCATCCATAAATTCCACTCCGTCCAGATTTTTTAAAACGCCGCCTTCGCCACGAACAGCTTCACTAACGAGAAATGACTTTGCCCGGGGATGATACAAACACGTGGGATGGAACTGGACGAATTCCATATTGGCCACGCTCGCACCAGCACGATAGGCCATGGCCACGCCGTCGCCGGTGGCGATATCGGGATTCGTGGTATAAAGATAAACTTTGCCGCAGCCGCCAGTGGCGAGGAGTGTCACCGTCGCGGAAAACGTTTCTACGCGGTTGTTTTTTTTGTCGTAAACGTATGCGCCCAGACAGCGGTTGCCATCCTTAAGGCCGAACTTATGGCTCGTAATCAGGTCGATCGCCAAATGGTTCTCAAAGATGGAGATGTTCGGTTGTTTAGAAATGGCGTCGAGGAGCGCGCTTTCGATTTCATGGCCCGTCATGTCTTTGGCGTGCAGGATGCGCCGGCGCGAATGGCCGCCTTCCCGTCCCAAATCCAATTCGCGAGAGCCATCGTCGGCGCGATTTTCCGTTTCGGAAAATTTCATTCCCAGCTCGATGAGCTCATGAACGCGCGCGGGTCCTTCCTCGACAATGGTCCGCACGATATTTTCTTTGCACAGGCCGGCGCCCGCTTCGAGGGTGTCACGAACGTGCAATTCAAAGGAATCGTCTTTACCCGTCACAGCGGCAATGCCGCCTTGCGCATAATTGGTGTTCGATTCCGCCCGGTCCTTTTTCGTGACAATGGCCACCCGCCCATGCGGTGCTACTGTGAGCGCGAACGAAAGCCCGGCGATCCCGCTGCCCAATACGAGGAAGTCGAATTGCTTCATGGTGAAACGTTAAAGCAAAAGCACAAAGGCGCGAAAGATAAATTGTTTTGGTCAATGACATAGCGCATCTATGCCGCTTCTTTTTTGGGCAGAGGAATGACAGGCAGTTTGATGTTCCGGTATTTTTTAAGGTCGTGATGACGGGCGAGCTGGTTGAGGGTTTCACGACGCAGGCCCAGCGCCGTAGGCGTGGGGAACTCCATATCGCACAGGGCCTCATTAATACGGCGAACGTGCTGGATTTCCATATTGGGCAACTCGGCGAAAGTTTTACGGAAAAGCGCGTCGCGGAAATTGCGTTCGGTTTCATCGGCAGGGTATTTGACCTGGCACCAAGCTTCGATGTCGCGCACCAGGCCGGCGTCACTCAATAGTTCGTTTTTATCTTTCATAGTTTGTTCGTGTTGATGTTTGAGTTAAAAAAATCGGTTTGTATCACTTTGTATTTGGTTTGACTCGCTCGCGCCCGCTCGCTCGGTCGCCCTGCGACCTTCGTTCCGTCAGGGCGGAACGAATTCCTTTCGCCGCTTCCCAAGCGGCTCAAGTGTTTTCGGTTTGATTTCGACTTGAGCGGTTTGTTTTTTGCGCCGAGGATAAAGAGAAGTCAGACCGGCCGCCGCAACCGGTCTGTGGATTTGTGGTGAGTCACCGGCGGAGGACATGACGGCGTCCGCCGGGCATATGAGTGGTGGGATGAATGAATGCACGTTCATGGTCGTGGGTGGTGCATTCGTGGAAAGGCCCGGAGGGGCG
The DNA here is from genome assembly GCA_030042375.1 of Verrucomicrobiia bacterium. Next base: position 1,335 of record JASHZU010000084.1, on the reverse strand, counting down.
TGAACAGGAGAAACGCCTGCTCCGGACCTGCGCGATGCGGGGATTCCACTGTCGCGCGCGGATACATTATGCCGGCCCTGGGCATTGCCTAAGTTCACAGCCGCCCAGGGCCGCACGGTCCCCGCCCCGTGTACAGATATAGGCTGTGAAAAAGTGAGTGACATATTTTAGCTGGAGGTTTTCGTTTTGCGCCGGGGTATCCGGCCGAGGTCGCTATCCAGATTGCCGAGCCAGCGGCGGCGGAAGAATTGTTCAAGTTTGGCGCGGGGAACAAAGAGATGCCGACGCCGGCCGCGAACGCAAAGCTCTTTCCTCAAAGCGTGAAGCGCCGGCTTGGACAGGCGCAGGAGCTGGCGAAATTCCCAATTACGGAGCCCATTGTATTGGCCGCGGATATGGTCACGGCGGGGAATGGCAGCCTGAATAACGGTGTCGAGCGTGAGATCGCCGACGGCGGCGGGATCATTAATTTCGCGTGACCAGAAGCGCAATTCGCGACGGCCGCTGGCGCCGGTAGTCACGTTCCATACCCAGAGATAGCGCCCGGACTCGACCAGTTCATAGATGCGGTCAACCGAAATACCCGAGACGCAGGAGACGGTTTCGATATCGCAGAAAATACTTTTGATGGGACCAGCCATAGGGTGAATCGCTAAAAAACAAAAAATGTGTAGCGGGGAGGGATTGAAAATTTGGGAGAACCTTCGTATTTGGCACGAGGACCGGAAAGCAGAGAACAACGCTCCTGCCATGGATCGAGATCAACCAAAACATGGTTGCGATCAAACTCGCAGGCCACAACGAGGTGTTTGCGCCACCGTTCAACCCAAACTTTTTTGGCGGGAATTATCATAGGATTTGGTAACGAGGTCTTTAAAGGCCCGGATTACGGGCATTCAGAACGGCAAAACGCTTTTCGATAGTACGAAGGAGTTCCTCTTTTTCGGCGGCGTCGAGGCAATCGTCGTGCAGGACGTCCTCGCGATAAGCGAGAAGCGTGGCCACGTCTGTGGCGTGGGAGATATCAAAAAGATGAGCAGAAAGAGTCATGGGAATTTCAAATTGAGCTGGGCGCATTTGGATTCGGCGTCTTCAAGAATTTGCGCTTTTTTCACCAGGGGATTGGCGACGGATTGGTCGTCGATGAAATCAGCCAGGCCGCGATAGACCTTGATGCGTTTACGAACAGGCAGGCGAATGGCACGGTCCTCGACAAATTCGATTAGGATTTTTTGGTCGGCGTTAAGCATCAAAACCTCCAGCCCTCAGTCCCGGTGAGCGGATAGCGACAGAATCGCTAATATTCTCAAATTTTTCGTTGCGCTACTTGGCGTC
>JASHZU010000083.1 GCA_030042375.1 Verrucomicrobiia bacterium | reverse complement strand
ACATCAATCCCATAAAGCAGCCCGCCAAGGCCGGCGACGAGGAGGAGGAAACGATTATAGCCAGATTTTCCATTTTCGGCAGTCCCAGCCGAAATTTCGTTCATATTTTTGTCGGGTTTTTTAATTTGCGAAACCGGCTAAAAAGCGGCCTGAATTTTCAGTCACGCTCATTTGCTTCCCCCCCTGATAAATATTTTCAATACCGCCATTTTTCCATCGGCGCAAACGGTACAGGGTGGCAAAAGTAAAATCAGGAGCCGCGCCGCCCTGCCGGCCAACCAGTTCCGCACCGCGCCGGACGTTGTCCTGCATCCATGAGGGCATTCGCAGATGATACGGATTGCGCCGGACTTCGCCAACATGAAAAGACAATGCTGCCAGCAGGTCCCCGACGTCATCCACGCTGGATTCGACCATGAGGTTCGGAGCCGGCATGGGCGCCCAATATTCAGTTTCGACCATCAGGCAATGAAAATTTGCCGGCAGCGTTTTCAACGCATCCATCACCAGAAAATGCGTGCCGATGTGAGTGGTATTCCAATCTGCCTCGTGCGGGAAGAAAATTACCCGTGGCTGATGCCTGACCAGAGAGGTGGCGACAACTTCAACGGCGTCGAACCAGTGATGGGGATCCGCAACACGGGTTTGAACATTGATTTTTTCCAGCCCTCCCGGCGCGGTTTGCTCGAGTTCAAACCCGAGCCAATCGCAGGCTTTTTCCAATTCCTCGCGGCGGGGTTCCTGGCGGCCTTTATAGCTGCCCAGGGTGACGGCCACATTGATAACCCGAATTTCGGCCTCGCGCATCAGGCGCAAGGCAAAGCCGCCGATGAGGCATTCGTCATCGGGGTGCGGAGAAAAGATAATGGCCACGGGCGCATTTGAGGGCAGCCTGGGCCTGCCGTGTGGAGGAATGCCACCCAGGGGTAATGATATTCCTTCCGTGCCGAGCCGGGCAAAAGCCAGGGCAAAATTCTGATAAGGATTCATTTGGTTTCCGCGCGATGAATTGGCATCGCGCGCGTTTATATTTCATAGGCAGCCACGCTTGCTCAATCCCCTATTTTGGGGGGTTGTTACCAAGGCTACATAAGATACCATGGAGTCTAAGACACTAGTTTTAAGATTTGGAGTTAATCAGTTTAGAGAATAATTTTTATGGAAGTTATCATTCGACCAAACGCAAAGGCCGCCACAGACTTAGTCGCGCAGGTTATTGCCAAGGAATTGCGGGACAATCCCCGGCTGGTAATTGGGCTGGCTACAGGAAGAACGATGGAAGCAGTCTATGCCCGGTTGGTCCAAATGTACCGGGAAGAAGGTCTCGATTTTTCAACCTGCCATACTTTCAACCTGGATGAATATGTGGGATTACCGGGCAGCCATCGTAATTCCTATCGGCATTACATGAACCATAATTTGTTCTTAAACGTAAACGTCGATTTGAAAAATACGCATTTGCCGGACGGCGCCGCCGCGGATATCGAAGCCGAATGCGAACATTACGAAAAGCTTTTGGTAAAATGCGGCGGCATCGATCTGCAATTGCTCGGTATCGGATTAGCTGGACACCTGGGTTTCAATGAACCGGTTTCCTCGCTGCGTTCGCGCACGCGGATCAAAGTACTTTCGCCAGTGACCCGCGCCCAGAATGCGAAGCTTTTCGAGCCGCCCGATGAAATGCCGCGGCGTGCCATTACCATGGGGGTGGGAACGATCCTCGACGCACGCCGCTGCCTGCTTCTGGCCACTGGCGAAGACAAAGCGGAGATCGTTGCCCGGGCAATTGAAGGCCCGGTCACCAGCATGCTCTCGGCGACGGCACTGCAATTTCATCCCCATTGTGTCGTCGTGCTGGACGAAGCGGCCGCCAGCCGTCTGCAAGAGACAGATTATTACCGGTGGATTTTTGAAAACGAACCGCAATGGCAGCCTTTTCGCGATGAAGTAATAGTTCCCAATGGCCGTTCGTCGAAAGCCAATCGATGGAACAAAGAAAAGGATCGTGTCTCTGCAGCACGTAATAGAATTTAGAACTGTTCGGTTGCCGATATTGCCGCACTGAAAATCTTTGACGTCGGGCGCCGAATGTTTTTTCATGAGGACATCCGGCGATGAAACCTGCGCAACCTCGAAGAAAAGTTTATCAGGAATTGGGGCGAGTTAAATCCACCGGCGACATTTCTGCCACCGTTCCTGAAAATTCCGGGAAAGACCAGCCGGGTAAAAACCTTCCCGCAAACGAGATGGATTACTGGAAGGAACGATTGATTTTGCGTCGTTATCGTTTTGCGGCTTCGGGTGAATCAGAGCGGGATCTGGCCGCGTACATTAATACTTCTGACACAGGTTACTTTTTCCCTCTTGGTACTGCTGATGTCGAGATGGCCGCCGCCAAAGCTTGTCTGATACATAAGGTGGTGACGGAGCAAGGCTGGAACAGTGCTTGCCGGGAATTTACCCGTGAGTTGATTATCAGTTTCGAATGGTGCACAAACCCGATTTTGTGGACATATACCACGATTCATACATTGGTAGGAAAACGAACAGTACTAAACTCCAGTACGTCGCGCGCCAATCTCAATCGGCATCAGGTGCTCGTGCTTGAATTGGATGAGGGCATTCGCCGGGCTTTATGTTGGGGTATTGAGCGTCAGGCCGGTTTCGCCAGCGTCTCGTGCAATTCGATCGAATTGTTTAACCGAACTTTGATCCTCCACAAACCGCGAATGGTTTTGCTGAATCGCAACCTGGCAGGGCCGCTTGGTTTTAAATCCGCGGGCACAATCGCCCCCATCCAATCCGGTGTCCCGGCTATCACGTATTCTGCGCATGCCGACGGTGACCACATGTTTGTTTCTACTCCCGGCGGCGCCGCAGGCTATCTCGTGAAGCGGGTGCAGCCCGACCGGCTGTTGGAACCTGTCCTCAAGGCGCTCAACCGCCCGGATTTGATGACCGAGGACTTTCTGCTGCGGGTGAAATATTATTTTCAAGAACTGCTTCAATTGCCTTCCGGCCATGACAATTCAGGATTGGCTAAGTTGACGCCTCGCGAACGCGAAGTCCTGGAACTCTTAAGCAAAGGGTACGTGGACAAGGAAATCGCACAAGCCATGGGTATTGGCATCTGGACGGTGCATGATCACATTAAAAGAATTTTTGAGCGGCTCCATGTGCGTACGCGAACGGAAGCAGCCATTCGATACCTGGAAAAATAATTTTTTCCGCTGCGTATTTCTTGCCATTCTGGTCATAAAAAAACATTATAATCCGGGCTTTTTTGTTTATTCCCCCCCAAAACAGGGGATAGACGCGACAAAAAAAATATTCATAAATGTCACACAGTGAAGGTGAGTAACGTAGCTGAAGCCGGAAGCTAATTCAAACTAGACAACATATGCAATCTATGAAATCAACCCTGAATTTTATTATCGGAAGACCCTCTGCACTTATCGCCTCAATAACGATTGTGCTTTCATGCACGTACACGGCCAGAGCGGGAAACTATAACTACAGCGCAACCATTTTATCTAATAATCCGGCTGCATACTATGAGATGCAGGAATCACCGGGGGCGTCCATGGCAATAGATTCTTCCAGCAATGGATTATTTAGTGGCTCGATTGTTTATGACCAGGACGAAAACGGCACTAACGACTATCCTGTGCTGGGATTGCCCGGCGTAGATACCAATGCCTATTTATTCCACGTCTATACCGATACCAATTTCGAACAACATGTTTCGTACATAGATGTGGGATATAGCCCAACCTTAAATCCCCAGGGTCCATTCACCGCCGAATGTTGGGCGCGCCCCACCAGCGATGCCAACAACTATGACCCCGTGGTGGCAACCGGTGGCGGCTCGTATAAATTTCCTGGTTGGTTTATTCTTCAAACGCCGGGAACACCGGGAGCCTGGGCGCTTGATATCCAAACCTGCGGAGTATACATACAATCCGGTTCCGCAACCAAGAACCAGTGGACGCACCTGGTCGCAGTTTATGATGGTGTAAACTTTACTTTTTACGTCAATGGTGTGGCGATAGGGACGCAATCTGGCTCAGGCTATATTGCCCAGAGCGCCGAGGACTTCTTTATCGGCGGAGCTCCGAAAGCCGATTATGGCGCTTTTGAGGGTTATATCACTGAAGTGGCCATTTACACCAATGCTCTCAGCGCAGCCCAGGTTTTGAATGACTATCAAGTAGGAACCAATTCATTTTCGACCAATGCCGAGCTTCCGTCGGTTCTGGTAGATGTTGCAGAAACCAATACCGATCCGGCGTCAGTTACAGTCAATAACGGAGCCATCGCGACTTTTGATCCCATCGCCGTAGGGAGCATTCCACTTTCTTATCAGTGGTATACCAATGGCGTTGCCGAAGGAGGCGCAACCAACAGTATCTTAAGCTTTACCACAACCGGCGCAGAGGATGACTCGACTTACTATGTTGTGGTCACCAATAATTTTGGAAGCACGACCAGCCAGGTGGCAACTCTCACCGTTATCAGCACTCTGGTTATCAATAGCGACCCTATGTCCATAATCCGCAATGTCGGCGGCTATGCCGCCTTTCACGTGACAGCCAGCGGGACAGCACCACTGGCTTATCAGTGGTCTGTAAGCACGAACGGCGGGAGCACGTTTAATTCAATCCCGGGTGCCACTCAAGAGACCTTGTGGCTATCCGATGTTCAATTGTCTGAAAGCGGAAACCAATATTCCGTGCTGGTTTCTGGCCCGGGTGTCACTCCTTCAAACACCCCGCCGGCGACGTTAACTGTTCAGCCCAGACCCGTTAATGTCCCGCTCACCGGATATGGCGCGGTTGTTGCAGCCGATAAACCGGTAGCCTTTTGGCAATTGAATGAGCCAAGCGGGAGCGAATATGCAATAGACGCGGTAGGCAGCTTCGATGGTATCTACACTTATGCGGTAACGAATACGGCGGAAGGATCGGGAGATGATCTTAGCAGCATTACATGGGGCGTGACAGGCGGCGTTCCCGATGATACCAATACCGCTGTGAACTTTGTAGAGGTTAGTCCGGACGTTGGAGGAACCGTTCAGGTTCCATGGGCGCCCGAGCTTAATCCTGATATTCCCTGGTCGGTTGAAACATGGGTTCAGCCGACATCAGTCCAGGGCGACTACCCTTCCCCTCTATCGTCTAGCTATAATGAAGGTACTGGCAATGGTCCGACCAGTGGCTGGTATTTTTACGAACAGTCAGGCGAGTGGACCTTTGTCATACAGCCGGCGAACCAATGGATCTCAGGCGGCTCCGTCGTAGCCGGAAACTGGTATTATCTGGTCGTTACGGATGACGGCACTAACTTTAACTTTTACATCAATGGTGTCCTGGCGACGGCTCCTTACCCGGCTAACAGCGCCGATTTTGTTGCCAATGGCGACGGCATCAATTCCGACGGCACAGCCTCAATTGGCGGACTTAACGGTGGCAATTTTGTCATCGCAGAACGCACGGATGACGCGTTTGGAGCATTTAACGGCAGTGTTGAGGATACGGCTGTGTACAATTACGCTCTGACTCCGCAGCAAATTCAGAACCATTATCTGAATGCGGTGAGCCTCACGATTACGCAAAGCGGCAAAAATGTGATCCTAAATTGGCCCGCCGGCACTGGCACGCTTCAGCAGTCTGCCAATGTTACAGGACCTTATGTGAATTTGGGTGCCGCAACTCCGCCTTATACAACTCCTATGAGCTCGCAAATGTTCTATCGTCTGTTAAGGCAGTAATTTGAGGCGACGCCATGGACTCCCGGCCAGCATGATGTGATTCTGGCCGGGAGCAAATGTAAACCGGGTTGAATTTAACTTACGAATCAATCTTGTGAAGCCGCGAAGCCACATGTCAGCAAAAAATGCCGGATGGGGCGCAGGTGATCTGGCGTGCCGCAGTCACAGTCACATTGCGCCGGCGGGGGACGGCGGGACGATCCGGCGATTTCAGGGCATGCCCCCCAGGATGATGCTCTTGTACGCTAACTTCGGCGCATTTACACTCATTGAGTTGTTGGTCGTCATTGCCATCATTGCGATCATTGCCGCGATGCTTTTGCCGGTTTTGAGCCACGCTAAAATGCAAGCCTGGCGCGCGCAATCAGCAAACAACGTCAGACAGCTTCAACTTGGCGCGCTTATGTATGCGAACGATAATAATGGCTACCTGCTTCCCAATGCTCCATTTCCTCCACCGACCTTGCCCAGTTCAGAGTCCTGGATTGATGTCAGCAGCGAGAATTATATCGAAGGAATGGAGTATCAAATCGGCAACACGAATATTGCCCTTTATACCGACGCCCTTCTGGCGCCTTTTTTAACGAGTGAAACGGGAGTTTATAAATCTCCTGCGGATATCATACCTTCATCCAATGGGCAGCGGATAAGGAGTTATTCCATGAACGGACAGATGGGCGCTGCTTATATGGCTGCCGACGGGTTCAACGACGATTCCCCCGCCTTGCAGTATTCCAAAGAGTCAGACCTTAAATACCCGATTATTCCATCTCAAGGCTTTGTTTTTTGCGAAGAAAACCCTGATAGTATCAACGATGGATTTCTTCAGATTGGCAGCGAGCCGGGGGGGCAAAACTTTGGTTTTCCCGATGTGCCCGCGGCCTATTTGGGAGGCGCCTGCGCATTTTCTTTCGCGGACGGCCATGTTGAGGTACATAAATGGCAAACCTCAACCATTATAAATGCAACCGGCCACAGTCCCTCTCTGGGTAACGGAGATCAAAACGTGGATTGGCAGTGGTTCACACAACATGCCACCGCTAATCCGCCATCTGCGACGTCCAGTAATTAAACCGTGTGTGGGTTTGTTTCGTTCCAGAGTGCTGATGCTGTTTCTCGCCGGTATTTTGTATCTATGCACCAACGTTGCCCGCGCCGGCCTTTGGTGTACGGGCTATTACCCGGGGTATGAGCAAAGTTTCATGCCCGCTTCCAATATTGATTTCACGGCACTGACACACATCATTCATTTTTCCGTCATTCCCAATACTGACGGCACCCTGGACAGCAGCGATAATGGTGTTACCCTGGCGAATTCCACAGACATCGTCATGCGCGCACACGCCGCCGGCAAACCGGTGCTGATTTGCGTGGGCGGCGCCAGCAGCGAAAGCGACTTCGAATCGGCCACGAGCAACGCCTACTTGTCCGCATTTGTCAACAACCTCACAAATTTTATGGCCGCGCGAAATTACGACGGCGTGGACATTGACTGGGAACCGCTGACCGCTGCCGACGGGCCACAATTTACAAATTTAGTATATAGCTTGCGTTCTGCGTTAAATGTTTTTCCGCAGCACAAATTGCTGACCGTCGCCGCC
>JASHZU010000082.1 GCA_030042375.1 Verrucomicrobiia bacterium | reverse complement strand
CCAGGAGCCATGCAAGGCCGCGAACGCATCGCCCTGATACTCTGCGGGAAATGCCGCCACGCCATTGGTGGCCGTATAAAAAGTCATTTCCAGCGAGGCGGAATGGGATTGTTCGAGCACATCGGGCACAATCGCCTTGCCGGCCAGGTCCGGCCGTTCGCCGGCATGCCTGGGATCTTCGAAATTGCCCATGTAATACCATGGCCAGCCGTAGAAGCCGCCTTCTTTCACGCGGGTCACATAGTCCGGCACCAGGTTGTCGCCCAGAGCGTCCCGTTCGTTGGTGGACACCCACAAATCGCCCGTCAGGGGATTGACCGCCATGCCCACGCCGTTGCGAATGCCAGTGGCATACGGGCGCAAAGGCTCACGCCCTGCCGGGTCGGTTACGAGGATGTCGGCGCGATTTGCTTCCGGCCCCCACGTAGCTCCCAGGCCGCGCTTGGCCTCCCAGGCTTGGATATCCGCCGGCGTCTTCTGGCTCATTTCCTGGGCCACATTCGATCCGGAACCCACCGAGATAAACATCTGCCGTCCGTCCCTGGAAAAGACCACATCACGCGTAGTATGGCCGCCGGTGGTGCTCGCCAGCTTTGGAATAATGACTTGCGCCGCGCCGCGCGCCTGCAAATCGCCGTTGCGATAAGGAAATCGCACCACTGAATTGTTGTTGGCCACGTAGATCCACCGGGGGTTGTTGCCCGGCGGATAAAAGGAAATCCCGAATGGCCGGTCCAAACCCACAGCAAAGATTTGGTTCACTGTCGGCGCGTCGGCGCCATCCGCCGTTCGCATCACCCGGATGCGGCCGCGGGCCGTCTCGGCAATGAAAATATCCCCGTTTGGCGCCGTGCGCAGAAGACGCGGATTGCTCAAGCCGGTGGCAAATATTTTGACGGTGAAACCCGGCGGCACGGCCAGTGTCGCGCCGTCCGGTTGTGGCACTATCTGTGGGCCGTTACCGGCAGAGCGTGTGGCAAAGGGGGCCGGCAGGTCGGCCACTGTGAAATGATGTTCCACCCCGGGCGCGGCCTTTCGCCAGCCATTCGGGTCGTTTTGTGCACCCGGCGGCGGCACCGTTACGTACTTCAGCGTCACTCCTTCCGGGATTTTTAACGTGGAAAGATAAGCGATGACATCGGCGCGGTTTTGCGCATCTGGTATCAGCATAGGCATCGTCGTGCCGGGGAGGACTACCATGGGGTTGGTCAGGAAACGATTCAACGTCGCCACATCCCAGGTGAATCCCGAATTCTTCATCGCGGAGGTGTAAGTGAAATGCGGGAGCGAAGCGGCCGGCCGGCCCACCACACCTACCAGGCTCGGGCCCTGCTTGATGATGACTGTATTGTCCGGCCCCAGTTCATCTGAATGGCACAGCGCGCAAGCAGCCTGAAAATAAGTCCGTCCCCGCGCGGCGTCGCCAGCGGGCATGTCCTGGGCGCTGGCACCTATCGGAGCCAGTCCGGCGGCCAGAAGCGCGCCGGGGATGATGAGATATTGAATCCATTTTTTTGATGACCTCTTTTTCATAGGCGCAAATTTAACCGGAATTCTTATTTGGGCTATCTCAAATATTGTAGTTGGGTTTGTCCGGCGGAGTCTCTTTGACGCGGCCAAAGGGGATTTTAAGCCAAACGCGTTCGTGGACGTAATAAAGGAAGATCTTGGTGAAAAATTCGATGCTCATAATGGCAAACGCCAATTTTATTTTCCGGGTGACAATGAAGGAAATAATCATGGTGTCAATGCTGCCGGTGAAGCGCCAGGAAATGCCTTTGATGAGACTGCGATAATGTTTTTCGGCCATAAAGATGTTGGATTGGTAATGAGTATTATGAGTGACGGGCGGCGCGGTTTGTCAATCGCCGTTCGTTGGCTCAGGGTTTGCGTTCGGCTTCCGCCAGGGTGGCGCCTTTGCTTTCGACCCATGCTTTTAGGGCAATGGTCAATAAGGCCAGAAACGTCAGCACGGAAGCGACAGCGAAGGCGCCGGTCTGGTCGTAACCATCGTAGAGCGCCTGGACATAGAGCGTCATGGTGTCTGTCTGGCCCACGATGTGGCCGCTCACGCTGGAGACGGCGCCGAATTCGCCCATGGCTCGGGCATTACACAGGATGACGCCGTAGAGGAGGCCCCATTTGATGTTTGGGAGCGTCACACGCCAGAAGGTTTGCCAGCCGCGGGCGCCGAGTGTGCGCGCGGCTTCCTCCTCGGAACGGCCCTGCGCCTGCATGAGCGGGATGAGTTCGCGCGCGACAAAGGGGAAGGTCACAAAGATCGTCGCCAAAACAATTCCCGGCACGGAGAAGATAATCCTGATGTTGTGGTCAATGAGCCACGGCCCGAACCAGCCTTGCGCGCCAAAGACCAGCACATAAGCCAAACCGGCAATGACGGGCGAGACACAAAAGGGCAGGTCAATGAGCGTGATTAAAACGTTTTTGCCAAAGAAATCGAACTTGGCGATGGCCCAGGCGGCGGCGATGCCAAAGACGCAATTGAGCGGAACGGAAACGCCCGCGGCGATAGCGGTGAGCTTGATGGAGCTGAGCGCGTCCGGGTTTTCCAGGGTCTGGATGTAATAGCCAAAGCCTTTGGCAAAGGCCTGCACGAACACTGACACGAGCGGGATGACCAGGAACAACGACAGGAACACGAGAGCAATGGCAATCAAAATCCAGCGCACCAAAAAAGGCTCAGTCGTCGGCCGCCGGGGGCGGGAGCGACGGACACCTGGTTTGGATGCGACTTCGGTTTGCATATATTCAGGTTCAGGTCCGTTCGTTGTGCCGGGAATTCCACCATTGGAGAAAGTTGATGCCCAGCAGCAGCAGGAAAGAAGCGGCCAGCATGACGACGGCCAGGGCAGTCGCGCCGGGGTAATCAAATTGCTCGATCTTGCTCATGATGAGGACGGGGACGATTTGCGTTTTGAACGGGATGTTGCTGGAAATAAAAACCACCGAGCCGTATTCACCCAGCGCGCGGGCGAAGGCGAGGGCAAAACCGGTCAGCAATGCAGGAAAAATCATGGGCAAAATGACGCGGTAAAAGGTTTTGAAACGGTTCGCGCCAAGGGTGGCAGCGGCTTCTTCGATTTCCATGTCAAAATCCTCCAGGACGGGCTGGAGGGTACGGACGACGAACGGCAGCCCGATAAAGGTGAGCGCGACGAAGACGCCGAGCTGGGTGTAGGACACTTTGATTCCCAAAGGCACGAGCCAGCGGCCAATCCAGCCGTTCTCGGCGTAGAGGGTCGCCAGGGTGATACCGGCGACGGCGGTGGGCAGCGCGAACGGCAAATCCACGAGGGCGTCCATGAAGCGTTTGCCCCAGAATTTATAGCGTACCAGCACCCAGGCGACGAGCAGGCCGAAGACGGCATTGACGAGCGCGGCGAGGAACGACGCGCCAAAGCTCAGGCGATACGCGGCGAGCGCAACCGGCGAGGCGACGACGTGGACAAATTGGGCCCAGGTCATGCTGGTGGTTTTTTCGAACGTGGCGGCCAACGGAATCAGCACGACGAGGCCAAGGTAAAAGAGGGTAAATCCGAGCGTGAGACGAAAGCCCGGCAAGACCCTGCGTTGGCGCTTTAATGACATGTTTTCCCTAAGGGCGGGTGAATCTACACTAAACGAGTCGCAATTACCATAAAAAGAGCTGTGGTGGATGATTTGGCTTGTGGATTAGCGGTAATTGGCCGGTATGGGAAATTTTTTTTGGTTAACCAGGGTTAAAAATCGGTGTGTATCGGTGTGTATTGGGTATGTTTTGGTACTGGCGCAGACTTTTAACGCAAAGGCGCAAAGGCGCAGAGCATCTGGCATCGCTTCCAACCTCTGGCTGCGTTGTCGTTCATAATTTTTTATTTTTTCTAAAAATGCTTGATTGGCTTCGGCCCACCTTGATTGAGCTTGATGAAGCCATTTGGAGGAAAATATCCAAATCCCAACCTCCAAGCTCCAGAGAACGTCCAAATACCAAACCCACAAATTGGAGGTTGAACCCTGGAGCTTCTCTGGTGATTCAGGCTTGGGCTTTGGAGCTTCGCTTCCCCCCATCTCTTCATCTTCTTTTTCATCCGCCCATTTTAATCGGGAAGCGGGAAGGAGTTAGTTCCGGAATACCGCGATCTTGCGTGCAGGTGGCCATTCGCGAGCCAAAGATTTCCGGCGGGTGACAGGGAAAAATAATGCTTTTCCACGGTTCAC
>JASHZU010000081.1 GCA_030042375.1 Verrucomicrobiia bacterium | reverse complement strand
TTTCGGTTTGATATTGGCAAATGCGGATTCAGGCAGGTACAGGGCTAAGTGTCCCGCTCAGGGTCAGGGTGAAATTGACGGATTCTACTAGAACACTGATTGTTCCGGTCATGACGAAAACGATGTTCCCGTTTGACTGAAGCTTCGTTCCTGTCACGGATGGCAAACCGCTGATGGTGGCAGGCCCGCCATCGGTCAAAGTACCGGAACTGGAAACACCGCCGACGCCAGAGATGTTGGCACTGATTGTAACGGGAATGGAGATGACAGTGGAAGTGCCTGCGAGTGGACCCGGCGTAAATGTCGCTGCTCCGTTTTGGGCCAGGGTGGCGCCGGTGACCGTGGAGAAGGCGCCGATCTGCCAGGGATTGGGGATGGAAATAGTGCCATCCACTTCATTGATGAACAGTTGTCCGGGAAATGCCGGCACCGACACGGAACCAGTTGCAGAGGAATTGAAGGTGCCACCGGAACAGTTGAACGTACACACAATGCCAAAGAGGACGTTTTCGATGGCTTGGGCATATTGGAGGGCACCGGTCGGGTTTGGGTGGCCGACAGAGGCGTCGTCGCAAAAAATTTGGTTGGCGCCACCGTTGGGAAATGCAATCGCGCAGGCGGCTTTTCGAGTTCCCGCAACGGGATCCTGGGGACTGCCGTCGGCGTTGATGCCAAATAGCCAGGCCGATGGGGCCAAAGCCGCATTGGCAGCCGTAAAAGGCGGATCAGCAAAGGAGACGCGCGGGATATTCGGTGTGGACAGCAGGCCGGCAGGGGCCGGCAGTGAAGCAGACGCGGCATTGGCGGCCGCGACCGCAGCAGTCAAAGCGCTGGTGGACACGCTGAAAAAGGTGGCACAATTGTTAAAAATAAGACCGGCGCTCGCGGCTTCGATTACAATGCTCACTCCGGGCAGGAATGCGTTAAGAATGGGCGTCACCATGAGGGCGACCAGCAGAAGATTGCTCTGTGAACTGAGGATTGGGTAATAGCCGATGACGACGATTTGGGCATTCGGGCAAGTGCTGATAACCGTGCTAAGAAAGCTGGTCATGACGGTCCCGCAAAAGTTATTTGTCGCGGACGTTATGGTTCCGGAACTGGTCGTGGGATTCAAGATGGTGGCAACCTGTACGTCGTTAATTCCACCGTCAAGAATCAGGACGTCGACATCCAATGGAGAGGTGATTGCCGATAGCTGGGAAGGAATGGAGGGTGCGGGATCGGGAATTTCGCCAGAGGCCGCCGCCGTGCCGGAGGTAGCTCCGAGGGTGGCCCCCGAATGGGCCAGCATATCAACAAATACATCGATGTCGCCAAGGCGTGACGAGATGGCATCGCGAACCAGGTCCACGAATTTCATGGAAGGAGGCGCAAGAGAAAGCCCCTGCCCCCAGACCACGGAATCGCCAATGGCGACTACCCGGCAAATAGCCACGGGGACGGTTACGGTGTTTGGTGTTGCTCCTGATGGCAGGCCGGTGGCCAAAAGCACGCTCACGGTGGCACTGGACGCAAACGGATCCGTCGCGCCAGATGCCGCCAGCAGATCTCCGGCTGGCCGAGTAAATGGCAGTGTGATGGTGTGCTGGTTGACGAATGTGCAGAGAGCGTTGGCGCCGTTGATCTGGACCTGGCAGGTGGCTGAAAAGCCGGTGCCGGTGATGGTGGCTTGGGATCCCCAAACCAGGGCGCCGCGTTTTAGGCGATTTGAGGTTACAGAAGTAATGCCTGGCAAGACGGTAAACGCCACAAAATTCGAAACCGTCCCGTCCGAACGTTTGACGACAACTTGATAGGGGCCGCCCTGGGTATCTGGAACAACAAAGGTGAGAGTCGTGTTTGACGAGATGGTTGGCGTCACGCTGACGCTGCCAAACATTATCATGTCGCCGGATTCAAACAAATTCCCGTCCATGGTGATGCCATCTCCCACATTGCCCCAGTAGGCAGAAAGCGAGGCGATCTCCGGGGCCGTCAACTCAGTATCGAAGTTCTGAGCCGTGATGGAATTGAATAGGGCGGCGGTCAGCGGCGTCCCGGCGGCACCGCCGACGCCTGCAGTGCCGGGTGTGCCGGCATTGCCGGAGGGGCCGGCACTCCCGTTGGTTCGGCTCGTGCCTTTCCCGACTGTTTCACAAAAGGAGTCGGCCCAGACACCACGCAGGCCCCCTGCTCCTCCCGGGCCAGCGGCACCCGCTCCGCCGCCCGCGCCACCTGCTCCCGCCGCTGTATCGAGGACGAGCCCCGATCCAGTAGTGTAGGTCGCCTGTAATGCCACTGGCGCATAAAGAGAAAATTGCCCCCCATTGCCCCCGTTGCCGCCATTGCCGCCATTGCCTCCCGTGCCGCCCGCGCCACCGGTTCCGCCGGAGCCCGGTCCGTAGGCGCAACCCATTCCAAGGATTCCACCGGTATCCGATGGTCCTCCCTGGCCGCCCTGCCCGCCCGGCTGCCCATCCTGGCCGCGACCTCCGGGTTGACCGTCCTGTCCTGTCAAATCCAGATTCAAAACACCGGTCATATTGAGCGTCCAAATCTCAAGGGTTGGACCAGGCTGGCCGTTGGCGCCATTGCCGCCATTCGCGGCCGGCGTGGCGGAGGTACCGGAAAAGCCGGTGGCGCCGCCTTGGGGTTGAATTTCCGGAGCCCCCGGTGCCGCCGCCGTGACGCCCGGAGTGGCGTTTGGAGTCGCCGGTTGCCAGGCGGCGGGTTGTTGTTGCCAGGTAAAGCTTACATTGGCCCCAATACTAATGGTTTGGGCGATAATCAACAAATTGGCGGCGCCAGGGGGAACCAGGATGACATTGGTGTTGTCGGTCAGAGTAATCGTTGAGGCCACCCAAATCGCGTCGTAGATGCTGAGGGGGGGCGAATGTTTCTGAAATTGCGAGAGCATAACAGCGGGCATCGGCACGGCGGTCCCGGCCAAGGTTTGAATTTGGATCGAGCCGTTCGATAGACCGGTTACTTTTTTGGCCCCACCAAAGGAAATCGGAGTGCCCGACACAACAGTAGAACTGGCCGGCGGCGGAGTAGAGAGACCGCCTTGAACCAGGGTATTACCTGAGACTGTCAGTGTGCCCAGAGAGGCAATATTGGTAATCCCCATAGTGGCCAGAAGTGACCGCAACGAGGTGAGACGAGACAGCACCGCGGGGGCGGTCGTAGTTGAGCTGATAATAACCGGGGTTGTGGGAACAGACGAAATAACTCCGGTTTTAATAATTCCTGCTCCGAGTACAGCATTTGTGGAAATTTGTGGCATGGCGATTACTCCTTCCTTTTTCGTTGTTTGACATGGTTTTCTTATTTGGATTCTTGCCGACGAACAACATGCACCTTTGTGCTGATTTTTGCCTCCCAACCGTCTCCTACAACTTCACATAACCATTAACAAAAATTAACTATGAGTCAAGCTTTCTTATGCAAGAAAGCAATTTTGCTTAAATCGCCAATGTAGTATCAGCTAATTTCAATATTCCCATACTCCCGTTTCGCCGGTTATTCGAAGTCCTGGTCACAGAACGCTTAGATTTCAGCGGTATCCTGCCCCGCCTTTTTAGTTCTCCGATACCTAACGGTTCACTGCTGGCTTTGGTAAAATCGTCCGTTGCATGAGAAATGTGCTGACAATTCGGGCGACGGCTACCAACGCCAAAGCGGCGGTAAAAACAACCATCCTTGGACAACTCAAGCTGAATCAAGGCGAACCAGCACCAATCAAGCGTTTTGAAAAAAATAAAAAAATCATGAGCGTTTACATAGCCAGAGGACGGAGGACAGATGTCGGAAGACGGAAGCCGATACTCAGTGTCTCTGTGCCTCGGTGGCAAAAACAAAGTGAAAACAAACCGATACAAACCAAAAAATGAAATCAGGGACTGAGCCGGAAGCTACCGCTACAATTTCTTCAACATGGCTGCCGCCGGGGCGTAGCCCTGCGCGGCAGATGCTTCAAAACATTTGCGCGCGCCTTCCCGGTTGCCAAAAGCGTGATAAAAGACCCCGAGATTGTAGCCGGCCAGAAAGGTACCGGAACCCCAAACGCTCTTGTATTTGTCCGTCTCGCCCAGCGCGAGGCAGCGCTGGAAGCTCTGCTCAATCTTCGGCAGCTCGGGGGCGTATTTCGCGGCGTTGCTCCGGATCAGGTTCATATAGAACAATCCACGCGCGAGATAATAATCCGGAAAATCGGGTTTTTCGGCCTTTTCCATGGCCTCAATTCCCGCGTCGAATTGTTTCAAGGTCATCGCCGCGTAAAGTAAATCCACGACCACATTCGGCGCAAATGGGTCGTTGGATTTCATTTTGGCGAACGCCTGGCGCAGGCATTGAAACGCATTTTCGGCCTGGTCCAGCGAGGTATATTCAATGGCCAGTTGATACAACAGATACGCGTTATCGGGCTGACGCTCCAATTCCGCCCGCAACAACGTTACATTACGGTCGGACTTCTGGGTTTCCAGGTAGCCGTCATGCCACAATTCGCCGCGCAAATCCAGGCGCGGCAGCGGCGAGACCAGTTGTTCATGGATGCGCCCGGCAAAATGCGCGCCGCGCGGAAACAATCGTGACACATAACACTGCGAGCGCAGGGTGTTTCCGTTGCGCCGAAAATCACTTACAATTTTTAACCGGCCGATGGCCGGTCCCTTTTGAATGAACTCCCGGATTTCTTTTCCCAAGGCTTCACTGGCGTATTCGTCGGCGTCGAGGACGAGAATCCAGTCGCCGCCGGCCTGCTCGAGCGCAAAATTCCTGGCGGCGGAAAAATCGTTGACCCAATCGAAGCGCGAAATTTTCGCGCCAAAACTTTTGGCGATTTCAACCGTGTCATCGGTCGAGCCGGTATCCACAATCACCATCTCATCCACAACGGTGCGAACGCTCTGCAAACAGCGCGCCAGGCAGCGCGCTTCGTTTTTGACAATCATCGCTAGCG
>JASHZU010000080.1 GCA_030042375.1 Verrucomicrobiia bacterium | reverse complement strand
CGCGCAAATGTCCGATACGATTCTTTTGTCCGCGGACGCACCCCGGCATTGGTCGCTCCAAAAAGAGTGTCGGAAAACGAGGCGGGAATCCTCAGGCCGTATTTGCCGATTTTGGGAATCCCCATGCCCCAGACGACAATGGTTAGTTCCACGCCGCCCAGTCGGCCGACACAATAAGGGCGTTTGGAATCTATGTTCTCACGAATCAACTGGTGCGACACCTCCAATGAAACTGTTTGCCTCTGTTTCCAAAAACCTTCAGCGGGCTGTTGCACCAGGCGTCGCTCCAATCCACGCCGCGCTCTCGAAATGGTTTGAAAGATGTTTTCCATGCCCTGATTCGCGTTTTTCCGGTCAGATTGCCGTGTCGACGTGGCTATTTACTAACAAAGCGCGGAACTGCGACAAAGAGAAATGTTGCCTGGCAAGCAAGGCATTGGAGGTTTCTGATGCCCGTCGCATCCCAGCCATGGCCTTCCTGGTAAACATGAATAATTGGTGTCTTCGACTTTTTGATAAACAAGTGTATCAGGTCTTTGGTTTCAGTTTTGGCCCCATCGTCGCAGACCAGAATCTCAAGTGGCCGGGGGTTTGCCTCAAATAATGTGTCAAAACCTTTTCGAGGCGAAAGGGGTCGTTGCAGGTCGTGATTAGTAAAGAAATTTTAATCATGACGAAATAATGGTGTATGTGGTGTATGATTTACCGCTCAATTCATAGTCCCATTCGCACCCTTTCGAAATTCCGAGACTGAAAAATGTTCGCGCGCCCGGGACATTTTTTCCTCGGCCAATTCTTTTAACGCGGAAAACTTTTGTTCCATGTCATGAATTTTCTGAACGAGGCTGTTCACATCTTCGTCGTTGCAGAATACCGCCGAGCCAAATTCTTTCGCTTGTTCTTCCAGGGTGGTTCCTTGCGTGGTCACCACGGGGATGCCGCGCACCATCGCCTCAATCACCACGCGGGATACGCGCAGCCCGTAGGATGAACGCCGATAAGGCAGCAGCAGCGCGTTGGTCTCGCCCAGATGTTTAATATATTCGTCATTGTTGAAGTAACCCGGGATTAATTGGACCCTCGGATTATTCTTCAAACGCGCCCACAGGTTGGCCTCTCCCCCTGCGCTTTGCAGGATAAATTGGACCTGGGAATCAGGATAACGCCGGCAATATTCTTCCACGGCTGCCACCAGCACGTCACTGCCCTTTTCATGCCGGCCGCCACCAAAGGACGAAAAGGCCAGCGTCCCACTGTCTCCATTTTTACTTTTGGCCCGCTCCACTTCCGCTTTTTGGACGTACACCGGGTGAGGGAAATAGGTAAAGGGCACACCTGTCAGGCGTGTCAGCGCGTCACGCATCGGATGGGTTTCCGCGCCAAGGATAACCCGGCCTTCCTTGACCTCACTTTGCAACGACCGGATTAACTTGTGAAACAGCTTTGACGTCGGCGCAGGCTGCCAGGACGTCTCGCCAGTTTGCAGGTTTAATTGAACCGGAGTATTCGGGAAAAATAATATGACGCGGCTTTGTGTCTTATTCAACACACGCTTAATGAGCCATACCCAGCCGAGGAGATGATGCACGAGGACTGTTGGAACAAAAATGACGTCGTATTTTTCTCCCTTGCTGAGAAATTTTTTGACTGCCCGATAGGTTTTCCAGGCGTGTATTGGAACGCGCAGGTAACGCCTTAACGCGCTGGCGCCATCGCTCATGCGGTGCCAGATGGAGGCGGGCAAAACGGGCTGCGCTTTCAGTTTTTCAATGATAAACGGCTCGGCCGCGCGGTCTGATAAGATGGTCACATTGTCCCCCAGCGTGCGCAATTCGCGGTCGAAGGTGGACAGATATTCAAACCAATGCCCCGTCCGATCGCGCAGGGCATCCTCCACAATCAACCAGCGCAGTTGCTCCGCCGGCAAACGGAGAAGAATGAGATGTTGTCGCGGCAAGTGAATGTTTCCCGAAAGTCAGGACAGTTGAAAGCCAAGTTGTTGAATCAGAACGCGCTGGTTGCCGGACAAAGGCCCGGCTTCATAACCGGGCATCCAGCGGGAGCCACGGGTATGCAAACGAACCTGCTCCGCCAGGCGCTGCCACGTCTCAATCGCGGCGAGCCAAACGGCAGGCAGTTGGCCCGCGTAATCCGACAACTCGCGCGCTTCCGCGGACGGCGTATAACGCAAATGC
Organism: Verrucomicrobiia bacterium; assembly: GCA_030042375.1. The sequence continues at coordinate 755 of JASHZU010000080.1, read as the reverse complement.
TTCCGGATACCCGATAGAAAAATAGAACGGGTCAGGAAGTCCATTTTCAATCCGCAAGATTTGCTCCGTTCGATAATATAGTGCAGGCAGCGCGCCCAATCGGCGGCCCGTTGTGCCTGGGAAGCCCCCTCATCCTGGGTCAGCTTGTTGACGTTGTGGAGGCGATACACCGTGAGCGCTTCAGCCGTGAACGCGAGTTTGGGAGAAGTCGTTATCGCCCGAAAAAATAATTCTCCATCTTCTCCCAATTTCAAATCAGTCCGATAATCTCCGACGCTGTTCAAGAACGACCGCCGAAAGAGGAGGCTTTGAAAGACGGTTGACCAGCCGCGCAACCACCAACTGGACAAACTCAACGTCCCGGGCGGCATGGCCTGCTGCAAAACCTGGTTTTCCAGGCTCGCGTTGCGGCCCTCAATTTTCAATTTCACCCAGGGACTGAAGGCGATGTCCGCACCGGTTTGCTCCAGTAATTCCGCCTGCGCCTCCAGCTTGTTCAAAGAAAACAAATCGTCGCTGTCCTGGAACTGAATAAATTCTCCCGTTGCCATCCGTAACCCGGCGTTGCGCGCCGCTCCGGGCCCCTGGTTGGACTGCTGAATCAGTTTTATCTTCTCACCAAAAGAGCGAATGACTTCAACTGATTTATCCGTCGAACCGTCATCCACGACGACGATTTCATGCGGCGGAAGTGTTTGCGCGAGCAGGTTTGAAATCGTCTCGCCAATCAGGGATTCCCGGTTGTAATTCGGAAT
>JASHZU010000079.1 GCA_030042375.1 Verrucomicrobiia bacterium | reverse complement strand
TCTCGATCTTCCAACATGGCAGTAATAGTTAAACTGGGTGGGCCAACTTTTCAACGTTGCCCGGTGTGTTTTCTCAAAAATTCTTTAAAACGGTCATCCGGCAGCAATCCGGCCATCAACAAGCTCGACGACCCGTTGTGCACCTGCCGCCACTTTGGCGTCATGCGTGGCCACCACCAAGGTAGCCTGTTTTTTGACACACAGATTTTTCAAGAGTTCAATAATTTCGGCGCCGGTATGAGAATCGAGGTTTCCGGTGGGTTCGTCGGCCAAAATCAGCTCCGGCTCGGCTATCAGGGCCCGGGCAATGGCCACGCGCTGCTGTTCGCCGCCGGAAAGCTCGTAAGGTTTGTGCTCAATGCGGTCCTTTAGGCCGACCTGCTCGAGCAACTGGCGGCCGCGTTCCCCGGCGGAATTGGCGGAAATCCGGGCAATCCGCGCGGTCAGACAGACGTTTTCTAAAGCGTTGAGTTCCGGCAGGAGGTGGTAGGACTGGAAAATGAAGCCCACGCGGCGATTGCGGAAATGGGTCAATTCGACCTCGGAAAATTTCGTGATGTCGCGGCCATCAAAGAGAATTTCGCCGGCGTTGGGGGCATCCAGGCCGCCCATAAGGTGGAGCAGGGTGCTTTTGCCCGCGCCGGACGCACCGCGCAGAGCCAAAAATTCGCCACGGGCGATTTCGAGGTCCATGTTGCGCAGGATTTCGAGCGTGCGTTTGCCCATGACATAGGATTTAGCGAGGCCGCGTGCGGAGAGCAGGGCGTTATTCATAGCGCAAAGCCTCCACGGGTTTCATTTTGCTCGCGTGGCGTGCCGGTAAAATTGCCGCAAGCAGGCAGATGATGATAGAGCCGCCACAAATAATAATGAGATCCTGCGGGGCAATAATCGCGGGCAGCTCGCTAAAGCCGTAAATCGAGGCTGGAAATAGTTCCCATCCGGTCAGCCGGTTTACGAAGTGAAGGAAATCATTCCGAAAATAAATGGCCAATAATCCCAAGGTCAGCCCGCTGGCGACGCCGAAGATGCTGACAATGACGCTCTGAAGAACGAAGATACACATGACCTGGTTATTGGTGGCACCGACGGCTTTCATGAGGCCAATCTCGCGCGTCTTCATCACGACAAACGTAATCAAGGTGCAGGTAATGCCGAATGAGGCCACGATAACGATGAAAAACATGATGTAGTACATGAGGCTTTTTTCGACGGCGATGGCGCCAAGCATGGCGCGATTTTGCTCCTCCCAAGTGGTGATTTTAAAATCATCGCCAAGTACGCCTGCCAATTCATCTTTGGCTTCTGAAGCCTGCAATGGGTCTTGTAGTTGCACGAACAAACCGTGAACATTGTCGTCCAAATTGTACAGGTCCTGGGCATTTTCGAGGGAAGTCATGATGAAGGCGGCGTTGTAATCATTCCAATCCATGTCGAAAATCCCTGTTACTGTGTAGTCGTCCGGCAGGACCGCTTCTTCGTTGGTTTTGCCACGGTCCTGAGCGATTTTTCTGATTTCATCGGGCGAATAGATGGAGACATGGTCGCCGACGTTTAGATTCATTTGCGCAGCGAAAACACTGCCGATGATGATGCTTTGACCGCTCAAATCAAAGCTGCCGCCGGCAAGGATTTTTTTCGGCAACTGGCTGACCGAGCCTTCGGTATTTACGTCCACCCCGCGCAAATAGGGAGTGGAATAAAGCGGCCCGGAACCGTTGGTGGGCTCCGTTTCCACTAAAACCGGCCCGAGGACAAAAGGGGCAACGCCGGTGACATCCTTGTTTGAGGAAACCACGCGCATGACTTCCGCATAATCCGGCATGGGTTTAGTTTCGAGAGTATTGGCATCCACCGCCTCAATCGTGATGGGCGCAGCGAAACTGAGGATTCTCTCGCGGAAATCGTGGTCGAACCCGGTCATAACGCTGATGACAATAATCAAAACAGCCACGCCCAGCGCGACGCCAATGATGGAAATAACCGTGATAATCGAGACGAAAGACCGCCGCGGCCGCAAATAACGCAGAGCCAGAAGCAGTTCAAACGGCAGTTTCGACATCGCGCAAGGTTAAATCCTTGGGCCTGAAGTTCAAGCTTTAGCTGGAAAAGGCAGCTTAAGCATCCTGCTTGCGTGGCTTATTAAATGGGTTTCCGCGCGATGGTGCGAGGGATGTTCGCGGAAAAAACAACAGGCCGAACAACAGGTAAAGCCAGCCGAGAATAAAGTGGACGCCAAAGATAAATAGGAATGGGACCAGCCCGATGAAATTGATGCCGTAGAGGAAAATGCCGGCAGTCATCAACAGCGCGCCGGGCAGAAGGGCGCCGCCGGAGAGTTTCCAGCTGGCGCGCAAGTCCAGGTCGCGATTGGTAAAAAAGCCAATGAGCCATGCGGGCAGGAAATAAATCGTCGCCAAAAGCCACCATGACAAGAGCAAGGCGATAAATGCTGCCGTGGCAACCAGAAATAAAATTTCAGCGCGCCACGCCTTCCACAGCGGATCCAGTTCTGGCTGGTTGAACTCAATGGTTTCATTGGGCGGATAAAAAAATTCATCATAGCCGAATAGGGAAAAGACGAGGATGGATTCACGGCCAAATTCAATTTGCACATCGGCGGGCGAGTGAAACTGGCCGGAATGGTCCAGGTCCACATTGAAGGCGAGGAAACGTCCCTCGGCCAGAACGGCGGATGGGCCGCCGCTCCAATTCAGTTCTCCGGATTGGATTTCGCCGTTCGAAGGCAGATTTTCTATCGCCGCCTGGATGATGGGGAAGCAGTTGTTGTAAACGAACCATGCGATAGTGGCGGCGGCGAGGAACGCGAAAATGGCCTGCGCGAGCAGGAGCCGGCCCCATTTTACCCGGGCAAAGCCGGCCACTCCGCGCGGCGTAAATGGCTCGGAAAAAGTTGAAGCGTTCATTGGAGCGGGTAGCACCCGCGGGCCATAGCGCCTCCCGGCGCATCCTCAGCCACAATTATTGGCCGCCACCATTTCCAGATGTTGAGGCCAGACGACTGAAAAATCAGTCTTTTTTTTCCGGAGGCGGCTGACTTTGCGGATTTTGGTTGGGCGGCGGGACCACGACGAGCGGAACAGGATAACGCAATTTCATCACGTCGTCGACGAGCACCTCGACGAAGTACATCCCGGCGGTTTTGAATTCGATGTTGTTCATGAAAGCGGCGCTAGTGGCCACGCCGGCGGCTTCCTGCAATTCAAATTTTGTTTCCGCCTTGCGGAGGACGGTCGTTTGGTCCGGGGCGATGAAACGGATGGTCTCGCGAAATTTTCCAATGCCGGCCGTCCAACGATTGAAGATACAGAGCCGCGATGCGACCACGGGCAATTGCGGGACGCGCAGCATATTAATTACGCCAATGAGGATAAGATTTCCGGTAATCTCCTGCCGTATTTCTTCGCATAGCAGAGAGCATTGCAAGTCGGGGAGAATTCGAGTGGGATTCATAAAGCAATTTTAGTTTCGAGAGTCCTGAGAACGTTGCGCGGCCGTTACGGTGTTTTGCATAAGCATGGCGATAGTCATGGGGCCAACGCCGCCGGGATTGGGCGTGATTTTGCCGGCGACTTTTTGGACGGCGGCAAAATCCACGTCGCCAACGAGTTTGCCGTTCACGCGATTGACGCCAACATCAATCACGGTCGCGCCGGGTTTGACCATATCCGCTTTGACGAATTCCGCGACGCCCATAGCGGCGATTAAAATATCGGCGCGGCGGCAATGCGAATGGATATCGCGCGTGGCGGAATGGCAAATGGTGACTGTGGCGTTGGCATTCTTTCCCTTTTGGCAAAGCATGGCGGCCATCGGTTTGCCGACAATATTGCCACGGCCCAGGACGACGACTTCCGCGCCATCGGTTTTTACATTTGAGAACGCGAGCAATTGGACAATGCCTGCCGGCGTACAAGGATGAAAGCCCGTGGGGTCGCCTAACATCAGTTTGCCGACATTCATCGGATGAAAGCCATCCACGTCTTTGTCCGGGCGGACATGGGAATAGACCTTTGCTTCCGAAATGTCTTTGGGCAGCGGCGCCTGGACTAAAATTCCATGGAACTTTGAGTCGGCATTCAACTCATCAAGGAGTTTGAGCAGGGTATTCTCGCCGCAGTCCGCGGGCAGCAAACGGGTTTCCGAATAGATGCCCAGTTCGGCGCAGGCTTTTTCCTTGCGCCCGACATAGACTTTGGAAGCGGGGTCTTCGCCCACGCGGACAAATGCCAGGCCCGGAATAACACCGCGTTGTTTCAGGTCCGCGATGAGTCGCGGCAAAGCGCCCATGACCTTCGCGGCAATTGCGCGACCGTCAATGACGTTGTCCGGAACCATTAATGACGGAGTTTGGGTATCTCAAGCTCCTCGCGGCTCATGTGCTTGATGACGTTCGTCGCAACGACCTGGACATCCTGGACGGCGAGGACGGGCGTATTCGGCCACTGTGCCTCGATACCTTCTTCACCGGTGACAATCACCTGGCAATCCACCAGCTTGCTGAAGTCCATATTCGGAGCAGTCGGATAGAGGAAATCAATGTCTTCCCCGGTGCTGGGATCATAAAGCTTATAATCCGTGGGGGCGTTAAGGCTGCCCACTGAACCAACCACGCCTTCATGCGAGATAATGCGGGCCGTCGGCTGCGGAGGAGGTGGCGGTGGCGGAGGAGTCATGACCATAGGCTGCTGTTGTGGAACCTGTGTCTGGACAGGCGAAGCTTCCGGCGTTTCGGGAGGCGCGACCTGGGCGACCTGCGGCGGCGGCGCTTCCTGCGTCAAATAACGCGCAGCTACAAAGGCGTACGCATCAGCGGGCGGCTGAATTTGAATCCAGTCGCCTTTGGTGGTGATTTGAGTGACCGATGTGCCTTGTGTAAGAACACCGACAACGCTGTAATTTTCTCCGGGGCCGGCGCGCAAATTTAATTTCTTCGACTTCACGACGCCGCTGGCGTCAACGAAGTGAGAATTGACCCAAACGTGTGCGCTGGAAGGATAGGCAATTTTGGCCCATTGGGACGGCTCATCGGAAGAATGATGGGCCAGGTTGATTTGCTCCAGGACGGTGACGGTGTCGCCCTTGTGAAGATGGGTGATGAATTCGCCCTTGAGTCCCGCCTGGCCGCGCACGGTCAGCTCGCTGGCGTTCACATTTGCCGGGCCGGGCGTCAAGGTAACGGTCGGTTCAGGCGTGGCGGGTTTATGATGGACGATGCGGCGCTTTTTAGGATGTTTGACCGGCGCAGGGGCGGCGTTGGTGGCCGGAGCCATTTCCGGTGCAGGGGCCGGGGCAGCAGCGGGCGCACCTTCCGCGGCCGGTGAACTGACGGGCGGAGGAATGGCCGGCAGCGAGTTCGTATTGTCTTGAGCGTAGAGGCTTATCGCCATCAACGTTCCCAAAATGGTCCACATCGTTTTCATTTTTCCAAAAGTAAAGTTCTAATCTCAGTCTCTGTCAATGCCCGCCATCGGCCCGGCTTCAATTCGCCCAGTTTAATTTTGCCGATTTGTGTCCGTTGCAATCGTTCGACCGAAAGGCCCTGCGATTCAAACAGCCGGCGCACTTCACGGTTTTTGCCTTCGCTCAATTCCAGTTCTACGACGTTCCGCGAAACCTGGCGAGCACTTTCGGCTTTCAGCTTTTCGCCCCCGTGAAAGACACCGCGAACAATCCTGTCTAGCATTTGCTGTTCCAATTTACCTTCAACGGTCGCCAAATATTTCTTATGAACCCCGTAACGCGGATGAGTGAGGCGTAGGGCGAATTCTCCATCGTTCGTCAAAAAAATCAAGCCTTCACTGTTAAAATCCAGGCGGCCTACGGTGTGCGCATTTTCCCATTCCCGGGGCAACAACTCATAAACTGTCTTTCGGCCCAACTCATCCTTTCGGGAGCACACATAACCAACGGGCTTGTGCAGAACAATATAGAGCTTGCGCCGCGCACGAACCGGCTTGCCATCCACAGAAACTTTGTCGTGGAGCGGATCGATTTTGGTTCCCAACAGACGAACAATTTCACCATTCACGCCGACGCGGCCGGACAGGATGATTTGTTCCGCCGCGCGCCGGGAGGCAATTCCGGCTTCGGCCAAAAATTTTTGCAAACGAACCGCTGACATGCAACAAATGACGGGCGACCCGGCAAATTTTGCCGTGCTTCACCGGCCGGTGCTGCCGCTTAGGCTTCCGGCTTGGTCTTGCGCAAATTTGTGATCCGGTCGCCGGCCTTCCATTGGCCGCGCTTTTTGAGGAGTTCCACGCGCTCGAAACGCTTGAGGACATTGCGCTTGCCGCCCAAGGTGGCTGCCGCGCGGAGACTGCGATGCTGTGACATAAATTCTAAAAATTGTTAATTGCTATAAAAACGAGGTGTCTTTTTAGCAGAACGCCAGCGAATAGCAATGTTTTATTTAAAGAATAATGCTTCATTGTTGCTTTCAGTGCGCCGATTTTTTCAGAACAGCAAAACAATCTTTTTTTCCAAAAACTGCTTAATAGGGCTTAACACAGCTTAATGGAGCTTAATTTTGCTTACTTGCCTTCGCCCTGGAAAGCAGCGAGGCGCTACCTCCCCGGGGGGGCGGGGCCCTTTATTAGCCTTTAGCAGCCTTAATTTTTTCGGTCGGTATTGGTTTGTATTCACTCTGTTTTCATGCCCGAAGGTTGATTTGGGGTAATTGTCCGACTTTGCGAATATCCAAGCTACAACCTCCAAGCTTCCGCCTGCGCGGCGCGACGGCGGCCAGAGAAGACCAAAAACCAATACCAAGCAATCAGAGCCTCGCTCCTACTTCAAAAATATGTCAAAGAACAAGCCCAGAAATTATTCGGGGCGGGTGAACGGCTTGGCCCACCATGCGAGGATTTTAGCGGGGAACAAGAAATGAGATAGTTCCGGAATACCGCGATCGTACGTGCAGGTGAATGGCTAAGACGGTCAGATGTCCAACCCTCCAAAGCAAGATCAGGGCTAATGCGCGGGAAAGGTTTTCAGGTTTTGCACCGGGCCCATGCGCGGGTCCAATTGGAAGTCCACGGTAAGCCAATGGAGGGTGAAGGTGGTTTTGCTGGTGCGCGCAACGGTTTCCAATAATTCCCATTGGGTCAGATTATAGGCCGCAAAATTGGCCGGCCAGATGTGCCAGGAGTCCGATGAATCGGAAAATGGCCGTAGACCGACGCTTAATTTTTTGGCAATGGCCGGGCGCAAAAGATCCCAGTTGCAATCGCAAAAAGCCATTCGGCCGGGAACGATGCGTGATTGCAGTTTCGCAGCGGTGGATTTGCTTTTAACGGTAGCGATGGGCTCGAGTGTGTCCTGCGTGGTGTATAGCAGCAAAAACGGGGGTTGAAATTCGGCCCGGATATAGGTTTGGTTGGTCAGCGCCACAATAGCGTCCGCCAGTGAAGGATTTGCATTGGTCAGAGTAACATGCGCGCGCCGTAAAAAAACAAACTCATCCGCTGCGCCGGGCATAAAAATCAGCGCCTTGACGACGGTGCTGGGTTGAAACGCATTGAGCATGAGCGGAATGGCGTTTGTACGATTTAATTCCGTTGCGCTCGTGCCCAACGGCATTTGAGACAAGGCCTGCTGCCAGTTGTCGCCGGCAAAAGCGGTTGCGCTGATGGCGGCGATCAAAACGAAAATAGCCAGCGCGGTTTTCATAGTGAAAGCTGGACGATGCGCTCGTTAATTTGCCCGTTCCAACGATTGAAATAACCGAACAGGCGATAGAGCTTTTCTAAATCTCCCAGCAATGCGCGATGGCTCGAGGCATCGCCGGCCATCCATTTTGCGTCGAGCGTTTTTAAATCCGCGAGTAGCACGCTGGACAACTCGTTTAGCTTTTTCTGCAACGCATTCAATTTCTCAATCCATTCCTGGGCGCGCTCAAAAAACTGGACCTGGAGCAGGGGGGAAGCGGCTTTGGCCTTTTCGGTTAAAAAATTATCGGCCTGACGACAGACTGCAGCCACCTCGGCAAATAAATCGGCGAGACTGTCCGGAATTTGCTGGATGTCTTTGGGCTTGCTGCCGAGTTCGAGTTCCAACAAATGCAAGAGGCGGGATTTGGGCGCAGCCAAAGAATTGTAAGCGGCGTTTAGTTCGGCAAATTTTTTGGAAGCGGCGGCTTTCTCGGATTCGCCAGCGGAATTTATTTTATCGGGATGAACACTGGCGGAGCGCGCGAGGAACTTTTGTTTCAATGAATCAGGCTCAAGCCAGGGCCGGCGTGGTTCATCCAGCAGGGCAAAGTAGTCCGGCGCGGTCACGCGCTGAAGCTTTCGCCGCACGAACAGGACGTGGCGGCGTTGGGGTTTTTTACCTTAAAACCGCCATCGAGAGAATCGAGATAGTCCAATTCGCTGCCGGTTACATAGAGCGCGCTTTTGGGATCCACGACTACGCGCACGCCCGCGCTTTCCACGAGGATATCGCGGCTGGCCGGGCCATCCTGCAAGTCCATTTTATATTGCAATCCGGAACAACCGCCGCCGACGACTGCCACGCGCAGGACACCGTTGGGACGGCCCTGCTTCGTAAGAAGGGAGGAAACTTTCTGCGCGGCGCCGGGCGTCAGTTTGACGAGACGCTCGTCGCCCACGCGAAAATTCGGCGCGGATGCCTGCTTGCTGGCAAGATTGGCGATCATTACTCCATTAAATTAACCGCCAGCATTGCCAGCGTCAACGCGCCTTACCGCATTTTTTGCAAACCAGTGACCTGCTCGACGTGGTCCACGATACGCGAAATCATTGCTTCGTGGGCTTCGAGGTGCCAGTGCATATACTGTGTGTACCAATAGCCGTCTGGTGTGCGATCGCGCTCAAACGAAAAGGTGAACTTTGAGACCGTCCCGGCCAGGCCGCCGAGCACGCTGACTTTTTGCGTCAAATGTAGGTCCACTTTTGCCAGTTGATATTC
>JASHZU010000078.1 GCA_030042375.1 Verrucomicrobiia bacterium | reverse complement strand
TGCCGTAACGGCTGGTGGGCGCGAAAAATCCTGTGACCTGGTAACCCCACGACGGATAAAATGCGTGCTCGGCTACAGGCAGAAATTCGACGTGCGTGAAACCCAGGCGTTTGACATAAAGCGCGAGTGGCTCGGCCAATTCGCGGTAGCTCCAGGATTCCGTGGCGGTTTTCTTTTTCCACGAGCCGATATGCACTTCGTAAATGCTCATCGGCGATTGCAGGGCGTCGCGCTCGCGCCGTTTTTTCATCCAGGCGCTGTCATTCCACTTGAACTTTTTCGTGTTCCAAACAATGGCGGCGTTTTTCGGCGCCACTTCAAAGAAGAAACCGAAGGGGTCGGTTTTCAATTTGATATGGCCGTGAGCGTCGAGGATTTCAAATTTATAATGCGCTCCCTGGCCGACGCCGGGGATGAAAATTTCCCAGACTCCGGAACCGCCGAGCAGGCGCATGGGATGAAACCGGCCGTCCCAATTGTTGAAATCGCCCACCACGCTGATGCGCCGGGCGTTGGGCGCCCAGACGGCGAAGCTGGTGCCGTGGATGCCGTCCACCGTGCGCAGTTGTGCGCCGAGCTTTTCGTAAATCTTTCGCTCATCGCCCTTGCCCCAGAGGTACAAATCGCCCTCGCCGAGCGTCGGCAGAAAAGAAAATGCATCGCGCGTGCGCCGGGTTTGGCCCTGGTGATCGGTGATGACGAGGTCGTAGGCATAGACCTTGTTCGCGCCTTTCGTGACGCCTTCAAAGATATCGGTGTTGGGAATGCGCTGCAGTTCGAAACGGGGCTTGTCTTTTTCGTGGACGGGTTGGATTTCCACCTTGGCCGCGCCGGGCAGAAGGGCGCGCGCGACTAGGCCCGATTTGTCCCCCAGAGGATTCATGCCCAAAAGCGAATGCGGGGATTGATGCTTTAACTCAACCAAGCTCCTTAATTCGTCAGCCGTAAGAATCATCGCGCTGGAAGTTAGCACAGGATTCCCGCGAAGGCACTCTTTTGTTTATGCGGGCCGAGGCGCAATTTTCCTGCTTAGTGGAGGCTGAACGTGACGATGGCCGATTGCACGGGGTCATAGCCCGAATTGATAACGGCCGAATCAGGCGTCACATCCACACTAAAACGGCCGCTATTTTTGTCGAAGCTGACATCTCCCACCGAGCCGATTTGCGCGGACACTTTTGGCGTTCTTTTTGCAAAGCCAAAGACACGAATCGAATTTTCTCCCGCCGCAAATGTGATGGTCGCAGTCAATTTTCCATCCGCTTCAGCCAGGTCGGCGATGCGCTGTTTGCCGTTGGAAACAAATTTCCCTTCGTCGCCAAAAAAGGCGATGCCGGTTTTTCCGAACGGCACGACTTCATAATACGCCGTGCCGTCTGAATCAAAGGCGATTTGGACCGGCTTGCGCGCCGCTTGAATCGTCGCTTCGCCCGAACGCACATTGAGCACGCAGACCTTGCCATCTAAACCGAGCGCTTCGGGCGTGAACGATGCCTCGGAATTATTTTTCTGGCGGATATAGGCGAAGACATAAGCGGTGCACGAATCGCCATGGTCACTATAAGTCCACGCCACCATGGGGTTTGTTTTGCCGTTCGCCTGGGCCGTATAAACATCGTCCATGGGCAGCAACGATTCATCCGGTTTGACGAGCACGCCATCGGGACGCGCGGCGCGCAGAAGATTGTCTTTGCTCTCCTCTCCGAGCGGGTCGCCGACGCCCACCATGCCCGCCGAAAGAACGCTGATAAGGAGATTGTTGGTCTCCGTGCTCATGAAAACATCTGTCCAGGGCCAGATGCCGGCTGCGCGGGCAAGTTGGGAAACGAAAAGAAAATCGTCCCAGCGGCTGCGCGCAAAATGGTCATCACTGGTGCGGATGGTCGTGAGGTTCGGATAGCGCGAGCCTTGCAGGAAAAAGCGGGGCAGAGGCATGCAATATTGCACGCTTATTTTATTATCCTGCGCGGCGCGCGCCATATTGTCGGCAAAGGCGTCGGCCAGGCCAGGCGTGGATTGCAGTTCCGGAGAATGCGCGTAAATCTCGTTAATCCAATCCTGCTCGTAGCACGTCACGCCATCGGCAGAAATATCGGACATGAGGTCATCCCAAAATTTCGGGTCCACGGCGGCGACACCGGAGATTTGATATTTCTGATGGTAGGGGCTGGCCGGATCAACCCAGCGGTTGTGCGTGATAAGCGGGAGACCCACATCTTTATGAAAACCACCGAGGCCGTTGGGCAGCACCGCCGTGTCTGCGCTATAGTCGAGCAGGCCGCCGTAACGGTTCCATTCGCCTTCGGGCAAATGCCGGTTCTTGGTTTTGCCCTGTTTGCCGTTCAAGCCGGTAAAGGTCTTGTGATACCACCAACTGTCCAGTTGCAGGTAACGGATGGGAATGCCTTCATCGCGATAATGGTTGACGAGATTTGTCAGCGTCCCGGCGTAACCGGCGTTGGTGTCGTAGTTGTAATAATAGGTCGCGCCGTTGTCCGTCCAATAACCGAGATAGCGCAGGCCGATGTCGGCGTCATTGTCCGGCCGCGTGACGCCCTGGAGCGCGAGAAACGCGCCGCTCCACGTTTTCCATGCTGTGTGAATGCCATCACCAAAAACCATCAGTGTGCTGTGCGAAAAGTTCGCGGGCAAATCGTGCGCTTTGGCATTCAGGCCGCTGCTGATTTCATGAACACCGTCGCCGCTCATGCTGGCAATTAAGAAATTATTGGCGGGCGAAATAAGCGCGGCGTTGGCCGAATCATCGAACAACAGCCACGGCGTGGCGTTGGGTTCCAGGCTGAATTTGGGCGGCGCGAAATGCGTTTCATAGAAACTAAAATGATGGAGCGCGGGGAACGTGGTGAAGTCCGGAAAATTCACCGCCCAATTCGCAGAGGCCCGACTATCGGTAGTCGTGAAGAGCGCGACCGGCTGCGCATCGTAAAGACGCACGCTGTCCCTCAATAAAAATCCGTCCGACCACGAAAGTTCTTTGTAATCGCCGATGCTGTCGGTGCCCATCGTGACATTGACATCGCCGGGCACGTGGGTGATTTGGCCGGCAAATTTCCAATTCTTGGGCCCATAGGTGATTTCGTAAGTCGCCGCGCTCTCGTCGAGGCTTGCCGTAATACCCGCGGACGATTTGATTTCAGCCGCGTGGAGGCAAGGCGCAAGGCCCGCGACAAAAAAAACGAGAATGAAAAATTTAAATTTCATTTGATAAAATAATGTCGCATAAAATAACGCGGCCCGGCCCTCGTGCGCAATTCGTTTGTCATCCACCCTTTGGGTGGTTATACCTTCGTTGAACTCATAAATCCTATGAAAGCCTTATTTCCGCTTTTTGCGATTTTGTCGATGGCGCTGGCCGGCTGCGCTACCAGTCATCCCGACGCCGGGCCCCGGACCAGTTCAGAGACGGTGTTAATTGCCTACTATCCCGTGGCGGGCAAGGAGGCGGAGCTTGAAGCCATGCTGGCACATGCCTGGCAGATTTATCAGTCAGAAAATTTAGTTTATGCTCAGCCGCATGTTATCGTGCGTGACAGCGAGGCCGGAGGCAAAGCGCGCTATGTTGAAATTTT
>JASHZU010000077.1 GCA_030042375.1 Verrucomicrobiia bacterium | reverse complement strand
CCGCGGTTGATTGGATTGCCGAAGGCGTTGGATTTCATTTTGGCGGGGAAAACAGTTTCGGCGCGAGGAGCTTTGAAACTTGGCCTGGTTGACGAACTGGTCCCCGCCGAACGTTTAATTCGGGCAGCAGCACAAAAAATCAGCCGGGGGAAACCGCGCCGGCCTTCGCACATCCTGGTTAACAATCCATTGACCGTCGCGGTAATCTCTTCCTCATTGCGCCGGCGGCTGGCGCGAAAAACGCGCGGCCATTATCCGGCAGTATTGAAAGCGTTTGAAGTGATGACCCGGGGAATTACGAAATCTATCCCCGCTTCCCCGGCGTTGGAACGCGAAGGCATCCTAGAACTTGCCCAAACAGGCGCCTGTCACAATCTCATTCGCACGTTCTTTCTGCAGGAACGCGCGAAAAAACTCGTTGTCGAAAGCTCGGCACCACGGCCGGAGTCGAAGCCAGTAACACATACGGCAGTCATTGGCGCCGGGGTTATGGGCGCAGGCATCGCCCAATGGTTAAGCGCGCGCGGATTGCCGGTCATTCTCCGCGACGTGAATACTGAACAAGTGGCCAAAGGCATGGCCGGCATCGCCAAGCTTTATCAGGACGGTGTCCAACGACATACCTTCACTCAACGCGAAGCGCGCGATGGGTTCGACCGGATTTCCCCGGCGCCGACGGAAGTTCCGTTGCGCCAGGTCGACCTCGTGATTGAAGCCGCCGTCGAAAACCTGAATTTGAAAAAGAAAATCTTCCAGCGGCTCGATGAATTGAGCGGCGAAGAAACCATTCTAGCGACCAATACTTCTGCCCTGCCCATTTCCGAACTTGCGGCGGGCACGCGACATCCGGAGCGTGTGCTTGGTTTGCACTTTTTCAATCCGGTCCATCGAATGCAATTGGTGGAAATCATCGCAGCACGACAGACCGCGCCGGAAGCTTTATCGCGGGCGGTACGATTCGTACAACGAATTGGCAAACTGCCAGTCGTGGTAAAAGACAGCCCCGGGTTCCTGGTGAACCGCATTCTCATGCCTTATCTCATTGAGGCCGGAAATTTATTTGAGCACGGAGCGAGTCTGGAGCATCTCGATGAAGCCATGCTGGATTTTGGCATGCCCATGGGACCGATGCGATTGCTGGACGAAGTCGGCCTGGATGTGTCGCTGCACGTGGCGCAAACGCTGGCTACAAGTTTTGGCAGACGCTTGCAGATACCATCCGTTCTCTCACAAATGACCGGCGATGGTTTGCTGGGCCGCAAAAGCGGCAAAGGTTTTTATCTTTACGACCAACCAAAAAAAGCGCTGCCCAATCCGCAAACTATCAAATATGTCCAAAGCCAGACGGCGAGTGGTTTAACCCGTGAAGACTTACAGGAACGCATGTTTTTCCTGATGTTGAATGAGGCGGCCCGCTGCCTGGAAGAACAAATTGTTGCTGCGCCGGAGGACATTGATTTCGCCATGATTATGGGCACCGGTTTCGCGCCGTTTCGCGGTGGACCATTGCGCTATGCTGATTCGCTCGGCGCCAAAAAAATTGTCGGCGCAATGGAAATCCTGGCGGATTGCGGCGCGACCCAATACGCACCCTGCCCCTTGCTCAAACGCATGGCCGGTGACGGAACTAAATTTTATCCCAACTCCTGAAACTTTATGACCGCTATGAATTCACCGCTTATCGAACCGCCGGAAAAACCGGTGGCAGCGGAGCCGCGCCCGCTCATAGACACGTCAAAGATGTCTGCCGGCCAGCGCGCGGCACTGGAATTGACCGAGGCGGCCCGCGAAATCACAAACGAACATACATTTGCCGCCGGCTTGTTCATGGGCGAATTTAATGCCGCGACGCTTAATCGGTTTACGTCCCAGAGCGTGGAAGACAAAGAAAAGGGTGATGCGTTCCTGAAAAAATTGGAAACGGTGCTTCGCGAGAAAGTGGATCCTGATGAAATTGATCGCACGGGAGAAATTCCAGAATCGGTGATTGAAGATTTGGCCAGGATTGGCGCTTTCGGCATCAAGATTCCTGTTGAGTACGGCGGCCTGGGCCTTTCCCAAACAAATTATTGTCGTGCAGCGATGTTGCTGGGCAGCCGATGCGGTAATTTGACCGCCTTGCTTTCGGCGCATCAATCCATCGGAGTGCCGCAGCCACTTATCCTGTTTGGCACGGAAGCGCAGAAAAAACAATATCTGCCCCGCGTAGCGCGTGGTGAAATCTCTGCGTTTGCTCTCACGGAAACCGATGTGGGTTCGGACCCGGCGGCCATGTCCACCCATGCCGAACCGACCCCGGATGGAAAAGATTTTATTCTCAACGGTGAAAAGCTCTGGTGCACCAACGGCACCAAAGCCGGCGTCATCGTGGTCATGGCCAAAACACCCCCTAAATTGGTGAACGGAAAATCGAAAGCACAAATCACGGCGTTCATCGTGGAGACCAATTGGCCTGGCGTCGAGGTGATGCACCGATGCCATTTCATGGGCTTGCGGGCATTATATAATGGCGTTATCCGGTTCACCAACGTCCGAGTGCCCCGCGAAAATATTTTGCTGGCTGAAGGCAAAGGCCTCCGCGTGGCACTGACGACGCTCGACACGGGACGATTAACGTTGCCCGCCGCCTGTGTTGGCTTGTCAAAACGCTGCCTGGAAATTTCAAGCGAATGGGCGAACCGCCGCGTACAATGGGGCGTTCCTATCGGCAAGCATGCAGCCATCGCCGACAAAATTGCGCGAATGGCAGCGAATACCTTTGCAATGGAAGCCATGACACTCATGGCGGCGAGCCGTGTGGATCGCGACAAGCATGCCGACGTGCGGCTCGAAGCCGCCTTTTGCAAACTATGGGGAACGGAAATGGCGTGGCAAATCGTCAATGACACGATGCAAATTCGCGGCGGTCGCGGCTATGAAACAGCTGCGTCACTGGAGGCGCGCGGCGAACCTGGGGTGCCGGTCGAGCGCATGCTGCGCGACAGCCGTATTAATCTGATCTTTGAAGGCTCCAGCGAAATCATGCGGCTCTTTATCGCGCGTGAAATGCTGGATACTCATTTGAAAGCAGGCGGGCCGGTCTTAAATTCACAGTTGCCGTTATCACAGCGGCTGCAAGCCGCTGCCAAAGCGGCGCTATTTTACCTCGCATGGTATCCCAAACAGTGGCTTCCATTTTCTGAAAGGTTTACGATTCGATATCCAGATTCTGACGTCCCTCGCGCCGCCGCAACAGTTCTTCGGAAACATCTGCGCTATGCTGCCCGCACCAGCCGCCGGCTGGCGCGCTCGATCTTTCATGCCATGTTGCGCCACGGGCCAAAACTCGAGCGCAAGCAACTGTTGCTGGGCCGGTTTGTGGACATTGGCGCTGAATTATTCGCTATCACGGCAACGTGTTGGCGCGCTGAGCAGATATTGAAAACCGATAAAAGCAGAAGCGAATATTTTACCGGCCTGGTGGATTTCTTTTGCCAGTCAGCGCGTTTGCACATAAGCGAAAAATTTCATGAGCTTCGGGCGAACACAGATTATCCGGGTTATCAGTTAAGCCAGAAGGTCCTGGCTGGCGAGTCCAAGCCGCCCTCTAAGTGACCTGAGCGGGAATCGGTCTGCCTCTTTTCTGAACTTAAGAATGACCGTTTGAAGTTTTAAGTTTATTTAAAGACTTGAGGAAACGCTTATCATATCCAGCCAGGTTTCCTCTTTGCTGGCGATATTGGGAAGGTGTGATTCCGATCAGGTTTTTAAAAATACGCGCAAAATGCTGGCTGGAGGAAAACCCCGTGTTGAAGGCAATTTCGGTAATCGTCTTGTTGTTGCTTTTGAGCGGCTGCAGAGATTGCCGGATACGAAAGCGATTCAACAGGCGCGAAGGAGTGTCTCCCGTCAGTTCTTTCGTCAGGACTTCAAATTGAGTGCGCTTGAGGCGGCAGGCTGCTGCCATGGAATCCAATGTCCAGGGTTCAGCGCAACGAATGCGA
>JASHZU010000076.1 GCA_030042375.1 Verrucomicrobiia bacterium | reverse complement strand
TTATCCATTTGCACATTAAAAGCACGTCCAATACCAATTCGGCCCCGCGGAACTCCCTTGAAACGTGCAGGTTCTGAAGCCATCCGCAAAAATAACGCTGGACAAATCCCGCGCTTGGACGCGATATGAAGCGGAAGCCTATGGCACGCGCGTTCACCCTCATCGAATTGCTCGTTGTCATCGCTGTCATTGCCATCCTGGCGGCGATGCTCATGCCGGTGCTGAACTCGGCCCAACGCAAAGCGCAGCAGTCCGGTTGCCTCAACAACATCCGGCAATTGACCGTGGCCAGTTATATTTATGCGACCGATTCCGGCTCCCAGGCCACTTACAATGACCCCGATACCCTTTGGATGGGCACGGAAAATTACGGCAACAACAAGAACGTCCTGATTTGTCCCTCCACCCGCGTGCCTGCTCCCGTGCCAACGGATGACTTAAACCCCGGCACGGCGGATTTGACCTGGGTTTGGACGGCGGCAGGCCCCACGAATCTTTTTATCGGCAGTTACGGCCTGAACGGCTGGCTTTACGACCAGCCTGAGTATGGCGCGGGGACCAATACCCAGTTCATGATGAATAAACAATCCATGATCCAAAAGCCGTCGCAAACGCCGGTGTTTGTGGACGCTATGTGGGTGGACCTCTGGCCGTATGAAACGGATTTGCCCGGGGATGACCTCTATGACGGCACTTTGGAAGATAGCGGCATGGAACGCTGCACGATTTCCCGCCATGGGGGCGTCAACCCCGGCAGCGCGCCGCAGGATTTTGATCCCGCCAATCGCATGCCCGGGGCCATTGACGTGGGCATGGCGGACGGCCACGCGGAATTGGTCCCGTTGGAAAATCTTTGGCAGCTTTATTGGCACCTGAATTGGCAGACGCCCTCGCCCCGGCCGCAATAAACTTGATGCCTGCCCTTCAAATAAGGGTATTGCGGAACTTATAAAATCCCCGCCCGTAAGCTAAAATCCTCGCCGGTGGGCCAATGCCTTGCTCAAGGCGGGCCTGCCCTCCGTAGCTTTTAGCGAAGGAGGGTTCTTTGACATTTTGCTGTTCTGGACCAGATGGCGCGAAGCGTCTGGAGTGCGCGCGCTTTAGCGCCGCTCTTTCTGACCTGCCAGGATTGTTGTTTGGCTGGCAAATTAACCTAAATCAATTCTTCGGACTGAAAAACAAACTAAATACAAATCGATACAAACCGAAAAATGAAGTCAGGGTTGCCCAAAAAATGAAGCCTGCTAAAGCCTGCTAAAGGCCACTAAAGGCTAATAAAGGGGTCCTCCCCCGGGGGTGGACGGCCGGCTAAAAATTACACCCTGTACAAACCTGTGCAAAGCTATACAAACCTGTACAAGACCCCGGGGAGGGGGGTGGCTTGTGCAGCGAGCCAATCCAAAGCCCCGTAGGGGCGACAGATATGTAGCCCCGGGATTTATCCCGGGGTAAAAGGCCAAAATAAATCATTCCATATCCGCGTAGCGGGCGAGTCTGCGAGCGTATTCGGTTGCCCTTATTAAGCCCAATTAAGCTACATTAAGCTGGGTTAAGGCCAACTAAGGTGTTTTGGAAAAAATTATTTATTTCTTCTGAAAGCTCGGTGCAATCGGCCATTTCATTTTCACCGATTCGTTTCTTGACCTTTTCGGATAAAATGGCAGAGTGTCCGGCTTGATTTTTTAATTTTTATAAAATGCAGCATATACGCAATATCGCCATCATCGCGCACGTGGACCACGGCAAAACCACCCTCGTGGATTGCCTCCTGAAGCAGTCGGGGACATTCCGCGCCAACCAGGCCGAAACCCAGGTCGAACGCCTCATGGATTCCATGGACCTGGAGCGTGAAAAGGGCATCACCATTCGCGCCAAAAACGCCGCCTTCAAGTACAAGGATTACCACGTGAACATCGTGGATACCCCGGGCCACGCGGATTTCGGCGGCGAAGTCGAACGCATCATGAACATGATCGACGGCGTGCTGCTGGTCGTGGACGCCGCGGAAGGTCCGCAGGCGCAAACCCGCTTCGTGCTGCGCAAGGCGCTCGAGGCCGGCGCCAAGCCGATTGTCGTCATCAACAAAATTGACCGCGATAACGCCAATCCCAAAAAGGTTTTGGACCAGGTTTTTGAACTGTTTATTTCGCTGAACGCCACAGACGAGCAACTGGATTTCCCGTTCATCTATTGTTCCGCCAAAGCCGGCTATGCCAAGCTCGACCTCAACGATACCAGCACGACGATGGAGCCATTGTTTGACGCCATTACGAAACACATCCCACCGCCGCGCGCGCGCGCGGGCCACGGTTTCCAGGTGCTCGTCGCCAATCTCGATTACAGCGATTACCTGGGCCGTATCGCCTTCGGAAAAATTTACGAGGGCAAAATCAAAGTGGGCGACGCGGCGATTTGCCGCCATGGCGACGGCCGGATTACCCGCAACAAAATCACGATGATTTATCACTTCGAAGGCATGAAGCGCATCGAAATCCAGGAGGCTCATGCCGGTGACATCGTCGGCGTGACGGGTTTCGAAGAAGTCTTCATCGGCGAAACGATTTGCGACAGCGAAAGCCGCCCGGCCCTGCCCTATATCCCGATTGATCCGCCGACCATCCAGATGGAATTCGCCGTCAACGACGGTCCTCTGGCCGGCAAGGACGGCAAGCTCGTCACCGCCCGCCACATTTGGGACCGATTGCAAAAGGAGATTCGCACCAATGTTGCCCTCCGCATCGCACAGACCAGCGACCCGAAAGTCTTTGCCGTAAGTGGCCGCGGCGAAATGCAAATCGCTATCCTCGTGGAACAAATGCGGCGCGAAGGCCATGAAGTGCTCGTCTCCCGCCCCGAGGTCCTTTGGAAAAAAGGGCCGAACGGCGAATTGCTCGAACCGGTTGAAAAACTGTTCGTGGAAATTCCCAGTGAAAACCTCGGCGCGGTCATGGAAAATCTTTCCTTCCGCAAGGCGCAAATCACCAACATGAACCACGTGGGCGCTCACGTTTCCGTGGAAGCCCTTGTGCCCATGCGCGGCATCATTGGTTTTGAAACGGATTTGGTCAATATGACCCGCGGAATGGGCGTCATGAGCCATTTGTTCCATGAATACGGCGCGGACCGTGGCGAAATTGCTGCGCGCAAAAACGGCTCGCTTGTATCCATGGATGCCGGCGAAGCC
>JASHZU010000075.1 GCA_030042375.1 Verrucomicrobiia bacterium | reverse complement strand
GGCGGGAGTCATGCGGCGGCGGGCGGGGTGGCCGGCACGGTCAAGCCCATCCAGGCGGATGAAGCGGCGCTGTTGCTCGCCTACGCGCAACGGGTCGTGATCGTACCCGGTTACGGGATGGCGGTGGCGCAGGCGCAGCACCAGGTGCGCGAGTTATCCGATGAACTGGGCAAGCGCGGTGTGGAAGTGCAATTTGCGATTCATCCGGTCGCCGGACGCATGCCGGGCCACATGAATGTTTTGCTGGCCGAAGCGAATGTTCCCTATGACCAGCTTATCGAGATGGACCAGATTAATCCCACGATGGACCGTGTGGATGTCTGCCTGGTGATTGGCGCGAACGACGTGGTCAATCCGGCGGCGCGCGAGGAAAAGAGCAGCCCGATTTACGGTATGCCGATCATTGAGGCCGACCGTGCCAAAACGACGATTGTGATGAAGCGGTCGATGGCGGCGGGTTTTGCCGGCATTGAAAACCTTCTTTTCTACAAAGACAATACGCGCATGCTTTTTGGCGATGCCAAAAATTCGCTGCAACAATTGATTGCGGCAGTGAAGGCGAATTAGGCTCTAGAATAATTTTTCAAAGAGCGAGGGTGAGCCGAGGCGCACTTCAAAAGTTTTTTGCAGCGGCAAATCGCGCGAGGACGAGCCGACCATGACCGTGTAGGTGCCCGGAAGGATGGCCCACTTGCCGAGGTCTTCATCCCAGCAGGCGAGCGAACGGCCGTCCAGTTCCAAACGGATATGGGCGGTTTGGCCGGGTTGCAGCGGGACTTTGACAAAATGTTTCAGCTCGCGGGGCGGCTGCGGAATTTCCGGCGTGGAGGGCAGGCCCAGATAAAGCTCGGCCACGTCCTCGCCCGGCCGGTCGCCGGTGTTGGTGATATCGAAATCCACGTCCAGCACGGGTTTGTCAAAATCCGACTCGGGAGTTTTAAAATAAAGCGTGTGCGGCGGCCGATTGCGGTGGGAGAGGTTGAGGTTACGGTGGGAAAATTTGGTGTAAGAAAGGCCATAGCCGAATGGAAATTGCGGCTGAATATTGTTTTCGTCGTAATGGCGGTAGCCGACAAAGATGCCTTCGGAATAATGCGCGATGTTGTTGGTCACTTCACGCGGTGTCACGGCGCCGGTGGATTCGTTGGTCTGAAGCTCCCAGGTGATGTAGTTGGTGCCGGGATATTGCGCAGGGGTGTTAGCCGGGAGATCGGAAAGTTGTTTGGGAAACGTGAGAGGAAGTTTTCCGGACGGATTCACATCGCCGAAGAGGACGGCGGCGACGGCGTTGCCGTCTTCTTCGCCCGGATACCATGCTTCCAAAAGGGCGGGCACCTGGTCCACCCAGGGCAGGAGGACAGCCGTGCCGGTCTTGAGCACAACAATCGTGTGCGGGTTGGCGGCGGCCACAGCTTCCACCAGTTTGTCCTGGTTGCCGGCAAGGGTGATAGGATGGTCGTGCCCCTCGCTTTCACGATCGCCGACCATGACGATGGCGACGTCCGCGTTTTTGGCGAGCGAGACGGCTTCGTCAATGTTTTTGCCGTCGGCGAATTGCACCAGGACATTGGTACCGACGCGGTTTTGGATGCCGGGGACGGGGTCCACGGTGTAGAGCGGGATGACGTGGGAACTGCCGCCGCCGCCGGTCATGGCTTTGGCCGCATAAGGCCCGATAACGGCGATGACGTGGAGATTGTCGGCGTTGAGCGGCAATTCATTGTTATCATTTTTGAGCAGGACCATGCCTTGCTCGGCGATTTGGCAGGAGATGGCGCCGTCGTCATTGGTAGGCACGGGTTTGATCGGCGGGGGATTATCAAAAAGGCCGTAGGCCATCATGGTGCGAAACCGGCGGACGAGCTTGTCATCAATGACGGAAACAGGAACCTCGCCGGATTTAACAGCTTCCTCCAGGTTGCTGCCGAAATATTTTCCGTTGGGCATTTCCAAATCCAGGCCGGCCATGGCGGAAGGAACGGTGCTGTGAACGGCGCCGAAATCCGAAGTGATGAAGCCCTGGAAGCCCCATTCGTTCTTTAATATCTGGTTCTCCAGCTCGTCGTTTTGGCAGCAGTATTCGCCGTTCACCTGCGGATAGGCGGACATGACGGAAGCGACCTGGCCCTGTTTGACGGAGGCCTCGAAGGCGGGCAGATAAATTTCGCGCAAGGCGCGTTCATCAACGATTTCATTGACGTTGAAGCGGTTGGTTTCCTGGTTGTTGGCCGCGTAATGTTTGACGTTGGCGATTTCACCCTGGCTTTGGATGCCGTGGATTTCATTCACCGACATCTGACCGACGAGGTAAGGGTCCTCGCCAAAGGCTTCAAAGGTGCGGCCGTTTTGGGGGTTGCGCGCGATGTTGATGTCCGGCCCTTCGAGCAAATCATCGCCCATGTCGCGGGCTTCGAGGCCGATGACGACGCCGTATTGATGGGCAAGCCCGACGTCCCACGAAGCGGCCAGGGCAATCGGCGCCGGCAGAGCGGTAGCGGGCAATTGCGTGTGCTCGTCCCCCGGACCAACGCCGCAGGGGCCATTGGCGACCTTGAGAGGAGGGATGCCCAATCGCGGAATGCCCGGGACCAGGCGTTTGTGTTCCTTGGTTCCGAGGCCGTGAAGCTCGGTGATTTTTTCCTCCAGCGTCATTTGGTTGACGAGGTCGCGGGCGCGAGCGTCGTAATTGGTGGAGGAAGATTGCGCGCTGGAGGCCAGGGAGCTGGCGAGGAACAAAATGATGGAGGCACAAGCCACTTTTGGAGAGAGAACCTTGGCGGTCATAGACGCATCAAACTAAATAAATGGTGGTTATTGTAAAGAATATAGGAACGGCCGGATTTCAACCACGGATGGACACGGATAAATACGGATTCCTTCATTTTTCGGTTTGTATTACTTTGTATTTGGTTTGTTTTCGGGCCGGCAGAGTTGATTTGGGTTGATTGACCAGCCGTCATAGAAGATCCAAATTTCAACCTCCAAGCTCCAGAGAACATCCTATGGCCAAACAACCAATTGGAGATTGCAGCACCGGAGCTTCTCTGGTGATTGGAGCTTGGGCTTTGGAGCTTCTGCCCGCCGTTCGCCTTCCGAATTGTCAGTGCATTTCTCATGCAACGGATATTTTATCAGGCATGTCAGCTTTTCTAAGTTCCCGAATACCTAAAAGATGCAGAAACTTTACTGCCGATAGTTCACGGGGCCTGAAGGATGAAGAATTCCTGCGAGCCGGTGAAGGTATT
>JASHZU010000074.1 GCA_030042375.1 Verrucomicrobiia bacterium | reverse complement strand
GCCCGTCGCCGTCCATGTCGCCGAATCCGCGCAGGAATTCGACATGTTCACCCATGCCCGCGGCGAAATGTTCGATTGGCTCAAACGCAATGGGCGTGACAACTCCGATTGCGGCCAGGGCACTCCCATCCAGCACCTTGAGCGCGCCGGGTTGATTGGCAAAAACCTCCTGGCCATCCATGCCAATTATCTGGAGGAAACCGACTTTGCCCTCCTGGCTGGCAAAGGAAGCAGCGTCGTTCATTGTCCTCGCAGCCACGCCTATTTCAAGCACCAGGAATTTCCCCTCGATAAATTCCTGCGCGCCACCATCAACGTCTGCCTCGGCACCGACAGCCTGGCCACCGTTGCCAAAAACGATAAACAGGAACTCGAACTCAACCTGTTCCAGGAAATGCAGGTTCTCGCACGCGCCCATCGCGAGCTTCCCCCGGAAATCATTTTGAAGATGGCCACGGTCAACAGCGCGCGCGCCCTGGGCATGGCCGGCAAAGTCGGCGAACTCTCCGTCAACGCCTTTGCCGATTTGATTTCCATTCCTTACACTGGCGACCTTTCCGGCGCGGTCGATGCCGTCGTCAATTTCTCCGGCCACGTCCGCGAATCCATGATTGGCGGCCAATGGGCGATTGCTTCGCATTAATCTAAATCAAACCAGACGATTCTTTTTTCGGTCTGTTTTGGTTTGTTTTTTGTCCGAAAGGTTTGATTTAGGTTAATTCAAGTTAAAATTTACCTTCCGAGATTTTTAACCACCAAGACTCCAAGACGCAAAGCCCGGCAATTCTACATTTGCAAACCGCTTTGTGTCTTTGTGACCCGGTGGTTGGATTTAATGTCAAAGAGCAGAGGCCATTTTATCAGGGAATGGGAGAGCAGATAGTTCTTCAATACCAATAAATATCTATCGCGGTTCCGGCAATTACACGCCCCGTGACTCGTCTTTTTTGTCTCGTAAATCCTCAATCCGAAATCGTAAATTCGGCGGATGTCCTTGGACGCTACGGTAATCCATGACCTCGACGCCCTGCGCGAACAAACCCTGTTCCGCGAACTGCGCCGCGTGGATTCGCCGCAATCCGCCCGCATCCAAATCGATGGCCGGGAATATCTCAATTTTTCTTCCAACGATTATCTCGGACTGGCCAATCATCCCGCGCTAAAAGAAGCCGCCGTTCGCGCCATCGAAAAATTCGGGGCCGGTTCCGGCGCCTCCCGACTCGTCTGCGGTTCCCTTGCTCCGTTTCATGAACTCGAAACTGCCCTGGCCCGCTTCAAACAGACCGAGGCCGCCTTGTCGTTTTCCACTGGCTACGCCGCCGCGCAAGGTGTCATCGGCGCGCTGATGGGCAGCGGCGACATTATCATCATGGACAAGCTTGTCCACGCCTGCATCGTGGATGCCGCAAAATCCATCGGCGCAAAAATCCGCGTCTTCGCCCACAATGATTTGGAGGATTTGGAAGAAAAATTAAAATGGGCCGCGCATGCCCATCGTCCGACGGCCGCAAAAGCTCGCATTCTCATCGTCACCGAATCCATCTTTTCCATGGATGGCGACGCTGCGCCGTTGCGCGAAATCGTTGCGCTCAAAGAAAAATACGGAGCCTGGCTCATGGTCGATGAAGCCCATGCCACCGGCATTCTCGGCAGCCATGGACGCGGTCTGGCCGAGCAATTGGGCGTCGCCAAACAGATTGAAATCCAAATGGGCACGCTAGGCAAAGCGCTCGGCGCGAGCGGCGGTTTCATTTGCGGTTCGCGCCCGTTGATCAACCTGCTCGTAAACCGCGCCCGTAGTTTCATTTTTTCCACCGCACCGGTCCCTGCTGCCGCTGCCGCGGCGACCGCCGGGATCCAACTCGCACAGTCAGCGGAAGGCGACAAATTACGCAAAAATTTTCGGGACCGTATCGAACAATTTCACTCCGAAATCAGAAGTCTGAAACCGGAAATTCAAAGCGCCATCATCCCGATTATCATCGGTCATGAAACCAAAGCCATGGAGGCCGCCACGAAACTGCGCGACCAAAATATTTTCGTGCCTGCCATTCGTTATCCGTCTGTCGCGCGCGGCACAGCGCGCCTGCGCGTTACCTTGAGCGCCGCGCATACGGCCAAGGACATTTCCACGCTTGTTGGCGCGCTCAAATCTTTGGACATTGGTCTCCAGGCGCCATGAACAAATTCGCCAAGCTCGACCATCAATATGTCTGGCATCCGTTCACGCAAATGCGCGATTGGCTGCGCTCGGAGCCGATTGTCATTTCCTCCGGCCGCGGCGCGGTCCTTCGCGATGTTCGCGGACGTGAATTTCTCGACGCCAATTCCTCCATTTGGACAAATCTTCACGGCCATAATCATCCCAAAATCAACGAGACCATCTCGCGCCAGTTAAAAAAAATTGCGCACAGCTCAGCCCTTGGCTTCGCCAACGAGCCGGCCTCCGTGCTCGCGGAAAAGCTCGTTGCCGCAGCCAATCCTTCTCCGAAAGAGCGGCGGCTGGACAAGGTTTTTTTCTCGGACGACGGCTCAACCGCGCTCGAGGTCGCCCTCAAACTCGCCTATGAATTTTCCCGGCGCGTAAAAAAAATCAAGAGCCCCAAATTTCTTTCGTTAGAAGGCGCTTATCACGGCGACACCATCGGGGCTGTCTCGCTCGGCCATGTTGATCTCTTTCACAAAGCCTATGGCGGCATTTTATTTAAGACTGATAAAGTCCTGGCACCTTATTGCTATCGTTGCCCGTTCAACCGCGCCAAGCCCGAGCGCGCCGATGCCCGCGATTATCGCAAGTGCAATTGGGAATGCACCGGCCTAGTCGAACAAAAATTTTCCAAAGCGAAGAAAAAAGGCAGTTCCTATGCCGCCTTCGTTTTCGAGCCGCTGATGCAGGGCGCGGCGGGGATGATTCCCCAACCGCCCGGCTGGCTCCATCGCGTTTCCCAAATCGCCCGCGCTAATGGCGCTTTGCTCATCGCCGATGAAGTCATGACTGCCTTTGGCCGGACCGGCCTCGCCAACGGCCGCAATAACCTGCTCGCCTGCCACCACGAAAATGTCCAGCCGGATTTCGCCTGCCTGGCCAAGGGGCTCACAGGCGGTTACCTGCCCATGGCCGTGACCTTGACGACCCACACTGTTTTCAACGCTTTCTTGGGCGAATACGACGAGTTCAAAACCTTTTTTCACGGCCATAGCTACACGGGCAACCAACTCGGCGCTGCCGCTGCCATTGCCAGCCTCGACCTCCTGCAAAAATCCATCCGCACACGCGAGGCCCTCGAAAAAAAATTGCGCGAGGAGCTTCAATCCCTTTGGACCCTGCCCAATGTCGGCGACATCCGCCAGGTTGGGCTCGTCGCGGGAATCGAACTGGTAAAAAATTGGCGCACGCGCGAACCCTTTGCGCTGCGCGATCGCTCTGGCATTCGCGTTTGCGAGACCATGGCCGCGCGCGGCGTCCTTACCCGGCCCATCGGAAATGTCATCGTCCTCATGCCTCTCTATTGCACAACGCCCGCCCAATTGGAAAAAATTGTTGCCGCCACCCGCGAGAGTATTGCCAGGACATTCACGACACTTTGACGTTCTATGTTAAAGGACATCCCCAGTGAAACGATTCAGCGCCTCCGCGAAATCCGGCATGTGGCCCTCGACATGGACGGCACTATCTACAAGGGCAACACCCTGTTCAAGACCACCCTGCCCTTCCTGACACTCCTGAAGAATCTCGGCATCGGTCATACTTTTCTTACGAATAATCCATCGAAAAGTGTCGCCGAATATTTGGCCCATCTGGAGAGCATGGGTATTTCGGCCACAGCCAGTGAACTTTACATTTCCACGCAGGCCACCATTGATTTTCTGAAAACAAATTATCCGCAAGTGCGCCGATTGTTCGTATTGGGAACGTCCGGCCTTTTCAGCGAACTGAAAAATGCCGGCTTCGAGCTGACTCCGGACGACCCCAATGCTCCGCCCGATGCCGTGCTCGTGGGTTTTGATACCACGCTCGCTTACTCCCGCATCTGCCGCGCTGCCTGGTGGCTTGCCAAGGGAAAATTTTTCTTTGCCACCAATCCCGACCGTGTCTGCCCCACCGACGAGCCTACCGTCCTTGTGGATTGCGGCTCCATTACCACCGCACTTGTGCAAGCCACCGGACGTTCGCCTGACGCCGTGCCCGGCAAGCCCAACCCCGCGATGTTGCGGGGCGTCTTAAAACGCCATTCCCTTGCGCCCGAAAACCTCGCTATGGTGGGCGATCGCCTTTACACAGACATGGAAATGGCCCGTCGCACCAACGCTTTGGGCGTGCTGGTGCTCACCGGCGAAGCCACTGCCGCTGATGCCGAAGCCCACACTCCAAGACCCGATTTTATTGTCCCTTCCCTCGCTGAATTCGGAGAACTTCTGCAATCCCATACCAAACCGTAATTGTAGAAAGTTTTCATTTTTGTAACTGCGCCATTTACACCGCCTTATTATTATACCACCCCAATGAAGATTAAATTTTTGATTCTTGCCCTCCTGGCGACCTTGATTTTAAGCGCGGCGCAC
>JASHZU010000073.1 GCA_030042375.1 Verrucomicrobiia bacterium | reverse complement strand
ACAGCCAACCTCGCGGCACTCAATTACGTTTCGACGAATATCACGCTTTCCATCACGACATCCGGCACGACCCCGGCGGGGATTTATCCGCTGACGATCACGGGCACGAACGGCGCGGTGACGAATACGACTAATGTCACGCTGGTGGTTGGCAACTATTCTATGTCGGCCAGTCCGCTGTCCCAGACCGTTTCTTCGGGCAACAATACGGCTTACACCATCACAGTGGCCACGAATGACGGCTTTAGCGGCATCGTGTCTTTGGGGGTAACCGGCCTGCCGGCCAATACCGCCGGTAGTTTCAGCCCGTCTTCACTTAGCGGCGCGGGCACTTCCACGCTCACCATCGCCACCTCAGCCAATGCGCCTTCAGGTAATTATACGGCGACCATCAACGGCACCAACGGCGCCGTGGTCGCCAGCGTCACCATAAATCTAACCGTCGTCGGCGCCACGCCCGTCTGGAACGGCGGCAGCGCGACCGATAATTTCTGGAGCGACTCTGCCAATTGGAGCGGTAATGGCCTTACCCCCGACGCCCCGTTGATTTTCAGTGGCGTCAACCGCCTGAATAACACCAATAACACGGCAGCGGGCACGACCTATTCCAACATTGTGTTCAATCCCGGCGCGGGCGCGTTCACGATCAACGGCGATCTGGTCACGCTCAATGGCAACATCACCAACAATTCAACCAGCCCGCAAACGATTGATTTCGGAATCGATTTCATCGGCAGCCTCACACTCAGCGGCGCGAACGGTCCGCTCATCATCGCCGGTGGATTGACCAATATCTTTGACGGAGTCGGCACCAATACGCTGACACTGGCCGGGACGGGAACCTTGAGCGATGACTTTGGCAGCGAATTCAACCCCGGCGGCACCAACATCCTCTCGGTAAGCAATAACGCGGCGAGCTGGACGATTACGGACAATCCCTCTTCGGCGGCCATTAACACCGGCCCGTGGGCCCTGCAAATCGCTGCCGGCACCGTCACCTTCGGCAATGGCGTGAACAACCCGAACCTGGACCTGAATACAACTGTCAACAGCGCGGATAATTTCATCGGCTCCGTGAACGGAGGCATCGGCACGCTGAATATCAACAGCGGCACGT
Source organism: Verrucomicrobiia bacterium (assembly GCA_030042375.1). Next base: position 1,927 of record JASHZU010000073.1, on the reverse strand, counting down.
TGTCGAGCGTGACCCGCTGGGACACCGGCGGCTATAATAGCGGCTCTAGCGGCACTATCAATCAAAGCGGCGGCACTTTTAACGTCGGCAGCCAGTTCCAGGGCGCGAACATTGGCGGCGGCACTTCCACCGTGAACTTGAGCGGTGGCACCATGAACATTGGTTCGGGCGGCGGCCAATTCTATACGGCCAGCCGCGGGGCGGGCACCTTGACCCTGGGCGGATCAGGGCTGCTGACCTGTGGCACGTTTGACGTTTCGCGCAACGCCCAGGGTAATAGCATCGGCAGCGTCGGCGTCGTCAGTTTGAACGGCGGCACGCTGGAGTGCAACAGCGTCGGCACGGCCACGGCGAATTCGCAGACCAACTGGCAGAATGGTTCGGCGGCAACGTTCTATTTCAACGGCGGCACATTGACGGCCAAAGCCAGCGCGGCCAATTTCTTCCTCGGTAGCACGGTTTTCCCGATCATCCCAATTAATGCAATCGTGCAGACCGGCGGCGCGATCATTAATGACGGCGGCCATGCCATCACGTTTGGCGAACCGTTGCAGCACGACAGCACGCTGGGCAGCGATCCAGACGGGGGCCTGACCAAACTCGGCAGCGGCACGCTCACGCTCACCAACACCTGCACTTATAACGGTAACACGGTCGTGAACGCCGGCACGCTGCAATTGAGCGGCACCGGCTCTATCAGCGGCAGCGACAACATTTCCGTGTCTGGCGGGGGGACGTTCGACGCCAGCGCCCGCACGGACGGCACATTGACCCTGGCGAGCGGGCAAACGTTGACCGGCAACGGCACGGTGAAAGGCAATGTCATCGCAAATAATGGCGCGACGCTTGCGCCGGGCGGGTCGCTGAGTACGCTTGTCTTCAACAACAATGTGACGTTGACCGGCGGCAGCACAGCGGTCTTTGAAGTCAGCAAATCACCCGTGACCAATGATTATGCCCAGGTCGCAGGCGCTCTCGCCCTTAACGGCACCCTTTTCATCACCAATATCAGCGCCCTTCCTTATGCTGCGGGCGACAGCTTCCGACTTTTCAGCGCGGGCAGTTATAGCGGCGCGTTCACGAACATCCAGCCCATCATCCCGGACGTGAACCTGGCGTGGAATACGACCGGCCTGGGCACGGGCGTGTTGAGTGTTGTATCGTCGCCTACCCCCCGGCCTGTCATCACCGCAACCGCGATGAGCGGCGGCAATTATATCCTGAGCGCCACCAACGGCGTGCCCAATTGGCCCTGCATTATCTTGTCCTCCACCAACCTCGCGCTGCCGCTAAACCAATGGACTGTGATTGCCACTAATCCCTTCAACGCCAGCGGAAATCTCAGCTTCACCAACCAGCCCGATCCCACCGTACCGCAGACGTTTTATTTGCTGCAGATGCAGTAAGGCCGAAACGCAGCGAGGATGAAACGAGCCATGCCGCTTGACGGAACCGGCATCACACACCAATTTCCTTCCTCTATGAGTATCGAATTGGACCTCGAACACGAATATGCCGACCGCGCCTACCCGCTGCTCGCCAGCCTGGTGACGCCCCGGCCCATTGCCTTTGTCACCACGCTCAGCCCGGATGGAAAAATCAATGCCGCGCCGTTCAGCTTTTTTAATTTGATGGGCGGCGATCCACCCATCTGCGCCTTTGCGCCGGGTGACCGCGAGGACGGCACGCCCAAGGACACAGCGCTCAATGTCCGCGCCACGCACGAATTTGTCGTCAACCTGGTGGACGAAGCCATCGCCGAAGCGATGAACAAAACCGCCGCGTCACTGCCCTACGGCGAAAATGAACTGGTCCACGCGGGCCTGACCGCCGTGCCGTCCAGCCTGGTCAAGCCGCCGCGCATCGCGGAATCGCCCGCGAGCCTGGAATGCGTAGAATGGGGCACGCTGCAAATCGAAGGCAACCG
>JASHZU010000072.1 GCA_030042375.1 Verrucomicrobiia bacterium | reverse complement strand
GTCATCACCAATCCATGGGGATTTACCTCCCCGGGCGAATCCGCTTCGTGGGGAGCCTCCACCAGTGGTTCCGGCTGGCTTTGCCAACATCTATGGGACCACTGGCTTTTTACTCATGACAAAAAGTTTCTTCAATGGGCATATCCAATCATGAAAGGCGCCGCGCAATTTTACGAAGACCTCTTAATCGAAGAACCGACGCATCACTGGCTGGTCGTTGTTCCGGCCAACTCGCCGGAAAATCATTTCCAACTGCCCGATGGCCGGCAGTCAGCCATCTCCCTGGGTTCAACTTACCAGTCAGAAATCACCCATTACTTATTCACGGCTTGCATCGAGTCGTCGGAAATTCTTGGAATCGACCAGGATTTTCGCAATGAACTGATTACCAAATGCGCCCGCCTGGAACCTATCCGCATCGGCCCGGATGGACGCATCATGGAATGGCCTGAGCCCTACCAGGAGACGGAACCTCATCATCGCCATGCATCGCATCTCTGGGGCTTGTATCCGGGCGATGAAATCTCGCCGCTGACAACCCCCGATTTGGCAGAAGCCGCCCGCAAATCGCTTCTCGCGCGGGGTGACGACAGCATCGGATGGTCTTATGCGTTCAAAGCCTTATTGTGGGCGCGACTTGGCGATGGCGATCATGCCTGGAAACTGGTGTGCGGAGCGCTCAGTCCGGCAACGTCGCAGGAAATTAGCTACAGCAACGGCGGCGGAGTTTATCCCAACATGTTTGACGCCTGCCCGCCTTTTCAAATTGATGCAAACTTCGGAGTCCCTGCGGCCATTGCTGAGATGCTGCTTCAAAGCCAGGAAGGCGTCATTGAAATACTACCTGCGCTGCCTTCCGCTTGGAAAGAGGGGAGCATCACCGGCTTATGCGCACGTGGAGGCTTTGAAGTAGATATCGCTTGGCAAAACGGAGTTCTTACCTCGGCTGTGATCCATTCCAAACTGGGTGGACCTTGCCACATTAGTTACGGCGGCAAAGAAATCGATCTTCAGACCAGTAAAGGCCAGAACATCACATTGGATGAAAATCTGCAGATAAACGCATTGAAATAACGGCAACACGATCTATTTGGCCGTGCTGTTGGTTCCATTGGTTCCAGCGGCCCAGAGGATGGAATTGCGCAGCAGCATTTTGTAGTTGTCGTTGTCGAACAGGGTGGGATGGTGGCCCATCTGAATATAGACGTTGCGGGCCTTCATTTTTTCATTGGTCCAAATGATGGGATGGTCGCCCATTTTGATGTCGGAATACGGCTGATAGGAGGATTCATCCACGTGGGCCAGCACATGCACATTTGGCCGCGGATCTTTGTCCCACGTGTACCATTCTTCTTCGTGGACGACAAACTTCGGCGGCATGCCGGCGAAGCACGGATGGTTGGTGTCCTCGATCACGACGGTACCGGTCACGCGTTTGGCAATGTAATCTTTGAAGCGGATCCCGCCCAGGAAATCGGAAAACCAGGGCCACATTTGATAGCCGTCGAATTCACCGAGCAGGGAAGCGTGATGAAGGCCGACCCAACCGCCGCGGCCATTTTCGATATAGTCGATAAAAGCGGCTTTGGCCTCGTCGGTCCAGCGGTATGGCGGATAGTTGAGCTGGATGAACACCTGGTATTTGGCAAGGAACGGTTTGTTGAACTGGTCGGTGTTGGTGAAGATATCGTAGGTAAAATTATCTCTTTGGGACTCGGTTTTGAACCAGATCAGCGCGGCGTCGACAAAAGGTCCGTGGATACCGCCACGCTCAGTCAGGATCAGAGCGTGAAACCGCGGGGAAGCGGTTTGCGCCTGAATAGGCGGCGCGGTGAAGGCTAGAATAACTGCCGTCAGGATGAGGGCGGTGAATGTGCGGGTCAGGGTTGTTTTCATAAGATTAGGAAGTCAACAATGGTTGGGGCATAAAGAAAAGCTTCATTCGGGTTGTGACATGGCGGCCATCGCCTGCAGGAACCAGGCGGCATGCGGCAGCCATTGCTCGGTCCAACGCCATTCGTTTCCGTTCGCGTGCAATTTAAAGTCGATGCCGGAACCGTCCGGGTGGCCTTCATGGCCGGTGATGCCGTTAGAAATGCCGCCGCGCCCGGAGCCATGGCCAAAGTTTGAGGTCATGTAAGGGACGTTACGGTCTCCGAACTGGTACATAAAACACATGTCATAGGGATTTTCTCCCAGGATCCACGCGATCTGGTCGCTGGCATAATTGGCCAGCTCAGGCTTAACACCAAACGGGCCCGAGCCGGGATAAACCAGCCGGCCGCCGACAATGGCGGCGGTTGCGAGCGAGGCCAGCCGCGCATCTTCCCCCTGCCACCACCAGCCACTTTCGTTTTCGTGCGGTATGAAAAAGCCATCTTTGACCTCGCCGCGAAAGAGAAAAGATTGCCGCGCGTAGCCGAAGGGATTACTGACTTCGCTAGTGACGCGCAGATTGTAATCCAAGGCGACTTTGATCGTGGCGAGCGCATCCGCGCGCAACTGCGGATCGGTTTCCTTATCCAAATAGCGCGCGAGGGCGATGACCGGCATCCCGGCATCGGCCGCATGCCAGAAGGGGCGGTTCGCGTCGTTGGCGATGAAATAACCGGCCGGGCTCATCCGGCCGATAAGATTTTTGGCGCGCTGGCGGGCGGCATCGCGATAAAGCGGCTGGTCCGTCGCAATCCACAATTCCGTGGCGGCGAGGAGGGCACAGTAATCGTCAATGATGTTTTCCTTGCCGTCATCATCGTATTTGGTGTTGTTGACCTGCAAATGCGCGAATGCGCGCTCGGCACCGTCCAAATACTGTTGCGAGGTGAACACACCGTCCTGCTTCCATTGGGAGATGCGGGCAAGGGCCGCGATGGCCATGCCACCACCACTGCGATAGGCGCATTGATAACGCGAGGTGGTTTTACTGTTGGCGAGCAGGCCAACCACGCGACGCGCGCGTGGGTCCTTGTCAAAATAACTGAAAACAACCATGTAGAAATAATTGCTTGGGGACAGCGAGCGCATCAGATAATCCGCGCCGTATAAAGCTTCGTCCATTAACGGCCGTTTTGCGTGCAGGCGTTCGAGCATGGGAGCGGCGGTATCGACGGTGCCGACCATGGACCAAACCACGAACGGAGTTTGCTGCGGCGACATGAAATTGGCATAGGCCAAATGGGAGAAGTATTTACTGACATCGCCTGAGGCATCGCACCAGCCACCGCGGAGATCAACGGTGTTGGTGCTGCCGTAGAGAATCAGATGCCGATCCGCCTCCAACTCTTGCGGCGAGTTCGCCCGTTGATGATGGAAGAAACCGATGATGGCAGGCACCGCCTCGGCTTCCAGAATGTTTTTCCCAATCTCGAAATCGAAAGAGTCACAAGATTTCCCGCTTTCCTCGACGTGCAGCCGGAATTGGCCTGGCTGACGGAAGGCGGAAAAGTCCATTCGATAAAAATATCTACCGGGAAACCAATCGGCGCAGTCCTGGCCATCGGCCAGCGTGCCCTCAAAAACGACGGCTGAGGTCTGGGCATCCCTCAGTTGAAAACGGACGGGCGGATTCAACGGCTTGTCAGTTTCCAGGACGGCGAATTTTGGGGCGGCTGAATCGTAGGCCACCTGGTTCACATGAATGACCATGTCGGAACCGGCCGGTCGCAGATCATTGTCCGCCGGAACGGGCACGGGGGATACTTGTGCTGTCGCGTGGAGATTTAGAACACAAAATAATGTGACCCCAATGATCGCCCGCTTTTGAAAAATGAATGCCATGTCAATTTGCCGCCGCCCAACGCGGTATCGCCATTACGAATGGCCGCGCACACTGATGGCAGGTGGAAACGCGTGTGGCCGAGACTCTACAATTTCCCATCTTCAAGACCACCCCCTCTTTAGGGGGGTGCAACGCCAGGAAGGTGAGGCAAACCAGCCTTCCAGTCGGCCGCTAATGTGCGTTTTTGCCCCGTTATATCGCATGTTTTGTAAAGATTGTTCAAGTGGGGAGGCAGGTAATTTTTAAATCGTACAGATACGCCGCCGTTGAGGAGAATGCTTGCGGGCGCGCCGGCCTTCGCCATAGGCTGGCGCATCCATGCTAGATTTCGCCGATTTCACAAAATTTGCCCCGTTGTTGCTGCCGTTTGTTTTTTGCGTTCCAACCGTTCAACACTTGGTTTTATCCCGGCGGCCTTCCGAATGTTGCGCCGCGCCGGGCTGAGAAATTATGAAACACAATTACCGCATCGTGGTGCTGGTTATGCTGGTGTTCGTCGTCGTCTCTTTCGTGACGAATCTCATGGATCCGATGGGCACCGATCTACAGGCTTCGTTCCACTTGAATGAGGCGCAGCTCGGTTACCTGTCCTTCGCCATGTTCATCGCCTATGCCGTTATGTCCCTGCCGGCGGGGTTGCTGGTGGAACGGTTTTCGGCTAAGGCCGTGCTCATCGCCGCGTTTCTGTTCTCTACGCTCGGCGCATTTGCGATTGCGGTCCACCCAACCTTTGCCACCGTCCTTCCCGCCTTTTTTTTCCTGGGCGTTGGCTTCGCCATGCTTCAGGTCGTGACGATTCCACTGCTGCGCGTCGCCGCGGGTGGCGAGCACATGGCTTTCCTGGGGAATATGTCCCAACTCATTTTCGCCCTGGGCTCAGCCGTGAGTCCCTATGCTTATGTTTATCTGGTCAATGGCCTGAAGCACCCCGCCGCCTCGCAAAACATTTTCTTCAGCGCGCTGTCGCAGCTCGCACCGCCGGGCCTGCTCTGGGTTTCCCTTTACTGGGTGATCACCGCCATGTTGGTGGTAATGGTTTTGACCATTGCCATCATGCGCTGGCCGCGCCTGGAATTGACCGAGGATGAAAAAATCGGCTCCTTCAGCGTGGTCCTCGAGTTGCTGAAGCGCAAGGTTGTCTGGCTCTATCTCATCGGGGTCATCTGTTATGTAGGAACGGAGCAGGGTGTGGCCACCAAGATCAAGGGCTTTCTCGTCAACTGCCATCAGGTTGATCCCGACCTGGCGGACAAAGTCGCGGTCTCTGGCTTTTGGGGTGCGATGGCCATTGGCTGCGCCGTTGGTCTCGGTCTCCTCAAACTGTTGGATTCCCGCACAGTGCTATGGGCGTTCTCCGCTGGTGGCATGCTGACTCTTCTGCTTGCCTTGTTCACACCGAGCGCCGCCGTTGCCCTGTATGCCCTCCCCATGCTGGGTTTCTGGTGTTCCGTCGGCTGCCCCATCGTTTTTGCGCTCGCACTAAATTCCCTGGAGCGGCACCACGGCACTTTGACCGGTCTCCTGTGCACCGGCATTGTCGGCGGCGGATTTCTGCCGCCCATCATCGGGCACATCGCCGATTCGTTTGGCCCGCTGGGTCTGCGCTACGGTCTGCTGGCCATCCTTGTCACCTGGGGTTATCTCTTCAGCATGGGCCTGTGGGCACGTCCGCTGGTTAACAATGTCACCATCGGGAGCCAGGCAAAAGCCGGCTTTCCGGCCGGTAGTTCTCCTCATGTATAGCCTGGGCATAGATCAGGGCGGCACCAAAACCGTGGCCATTGTCGCCGATGACGACGGCCATATTCTTGGCCGGGGCTTCGGCGCGGGCGCCTGTCATTTTTTTGATGGCCTGCCCAAAGCCATGGCCGCCGCGGAAACCGCTGTCCAGCAAGCCTTGGCCCAGGCCGGGCTGGCGCCAAGTGATCTGCGTGCTGTCTCCGCCGGCATGGCGGGCGCCAACTGGCCGGAGGAAATCGCCGCCTTGGAGACGGGCCTGCGCCGGCTGTTGCCCGTGAGGGATGTCCGCGTGTGTAACGATTGCCTGATCGCCCTGCGCGGCGGGACCGCCAGTCCTTGTTGTGCCGTCATTTGTGCTGGAACCGGCCTCAATGTCGCCGTGCGCCTGACTACCGGCCCTCATTTCATCTACAACAATTACATCGAGGATATGGACCAAGGCGCCAAAGCGCTCGGAGCCCGCGCATTGCGCACCGTCTTTCTCTCGGAAA
>JASHZU010000071.1 GCA_030042375.1 Verrucomicrobiia bacterium | reverse complement strand
AACAGCAGCGGCACGCAGGCCAGCCAGGGCTATGGCTTCGGCAGTTGGGCCTTTACCAATAGCCTGCCGAACGGAGGATACGCCGGCGAATTTCCGGGAGGCAGTTACAGCACCGGTGGCGGCATCAACAGCGGGAATGGCAATGCCTTTGGCTTTTATTCAAACGGTGGCGGTGGCGATTCTGACGCCGAGGCCTTCGCACCATTCCTGGAAGGCTCGTTAGAGACATACCAGACTTTTTCCATTCAATTTCAAGATCAGACCATCGGCGACGAGGGCGGCCAGGAAGGCTTTAACCTGCAAAACAGCAGCCAGGGCAATCTTTTCTCATTCTATTTCATTGGTGGACTGAGTGATTATTACATCAACGTTGGGGGAAATCAGGTCGACACCGGGGTGGGCTATACCGCCAATCCGCTCACCCTGGCCTTTACTCAACTGCCTGGCGATTCCTGGTCATTCACCATTTCCGAGGGCAGCACGGTTGAAGCTACCTTAACCTCCGGAGGCACCGGGGATTTGCTTTCTGCGAACAATATCTCTGAAGTTGAGTTGTACAACCTCGATGGCTCCGATACCAGCTACGAAAATGACAATTCTTATTTCAATAATTTGGAAATCGTCCCGGAACCCTCCTCTTTGGCGGTGTTTGCTGTTTCCGGCTTGGGCACGTTGCTGGCCTTCCGTTGTCGGAAACGCTAAACGCCGTCTTTTTTTCAAGCCCCGCCTTGCGCGGGGCTTTTTTATTTAAGACCGGCCCGAAATTTATTTGTCTCTCTTCAGCAGGAACTCCGCCAGGGCCTCCAGCGCCACCGCCCGGCCTTTGAACACTTTCAGCGCCGCAAACGCCTTGCCGGTCAACTTCTCCGCAATCTCCCGTGACTTTTCCAGGCCCACAATGGATGGATAGGTCGCCTTTTGCACTGCGACATCCTTGCCGGCCGTCTTGCCGAGCTGCTCGCTCGTTTGCGTCACATCCAGGATGTCATCAATCACCTGGAACGCCAGTCCGACGTTGTAGCCAAAGTCTGTAAGCGCCGCCAATTGCGCCGGCGGGCAGTTTGCGCTCATGCCGCCCAGCCGTACCGAGCAGCACAGCAACGCAGACGTTTTGCGCTCGTGGATAAACTTCAGTTCCGCCTCAGAAATCTTTTTTCCTTCCGCCTCCAAATCCGCCACCTGGCCGGCAATCAATTGCAGGGAACCCGACACCTTCGCAATTTCCAAAATAATTTGGTCATGTGGATAGCGCGGTAATTTTTTGCATTGCGCGGCGATTTCAAACGCCTGCGTCAGCAGCGCATCGCCTGCCAACACCGCCACGCCTTCGCCAAACACTTTATGGTTCGTCGGTTTGCCGCGCCGGAAATCATCATTGTCCATCGCGGGCAAATCGTCGTGGATCAGGGAATAGGTATGGATGCATTCAACCGCGCACGCCAGCGGCAGCGCGTCCTTTTCCGAACCGCCGCACGCCGCCGCCGCCGCCAAACAAAGCGCCGGGCGCATTCGCTTTCCACCGGCGAAAATCGAATAGCGCATCGCTTTGTGGATGGTCGCCGGCTTGGCTTTTTCCGGCGGCAAAAAAGCGTCGAGCGCGCGATTCACCGTTTCCGTGCGCGTCGAAAGAAATTTCTCCAGGTCAAAAGACAATATTTTTACGGGCATGCGCGGTTGTTTTTAATGCAAAACGCCCGCGTAAGCAAGCCAGCTTCACTTTCCCCTGGGAATGAACCCGGGAACTCCGGTCTGCACCACGGAATTGAACCGCATTTGCACCTTGATTCCTTCACTAATCTCCCGCACGGCGTCTTTCGGAAGTGCGGAGACGTCAAAGTTTTCTTTGATTCGGCTGGGAGTTTTCGAGGTGGTCAGGAGCGCCGTCCCGCGCTGGATGGCCCACGCGAGCACGACCTGCGCCGGAGTTTTGCCAACCCGGCTGGCAATCGCCGTGATGACTGGATCCGCCAGCAAGTTGGGATCGCTGCTATGCCCCAGGGCGGCGAAAGCCTGCAGCACGATTCCATTCTCCCGGCAATAATCCAAAAGCTCCCATTCCGGGAGATACGGATGGGTTTCGACGTGAACCACCGCTGGCTTGATAGTCGCAGCTTCAAAAATCTCCTTCACCGTTTCAAGGTCGACATCGGACAATCCAATCGCCCTGCATTTGCCCCCTTTCACAAGTTCCTCCAGCGCCTTCCACGTATCCAGCAGCGTCACCCCTTCGTCATAGATCACATTGCCGTTTGCGTCTCTCGGGTCGAACTCCCCCCCGGGCTGGAAGGCGAAAGGAGTGTGGATGAGATAAAGGTCCACATAGTCGAGCTGCAGTCTCTTCAGGCTTGCCTCAAAGGCCGGTTTAACGCGCTCGGGACGATGATTCGTGTTCCAGAGCTTCGTGGCCACAAACACGTCCTCCCGCTTGATCTGACCTGCCTGAAATACCTCCTGCATCGCCTCGCCGACCTCCTTTTCGGTTCGATAACGCTCCGCAGTGTCGAGCGCGCGAAATCCTGCTTCCAGCGCCGCCTTGGTCGCATTCCTGGTAACGACGGGATCAGGAATCAGCGTTCCAAAACCGAGCGCCGGGATCGCGCCGGCCCCATTGCGAAGCGGCAGCTTGGTATAGCGAAGATTATCGGGTTCTAACATATTTTGGTCCTCTGTTGGTTTCTCGCTGCGGTCAGCCTGCGATTGTCGACTTTTCCTCTTGCTCCTCTAACGCCTTAGAATAGCACAAAAGCCCCATACAATGGCCCTTTTTTTATTTAAATTTTAGGTCTTGCATTAAGGCCCCGATTGGCTATGCTTTTGGGCTCTTTTTTAATGAACGCTGAACTTGCTAAAAAGGCAGCCGAGAAAGTCGGCAACCCGAACGTCCTCATCAACTTAGTCTCGCGCCGTGTGCGTCAGCTCAATTCTGGCGGTGGCGGC
>JASHZU010000070.1 GCA_030042375.1 Verrucomicrobiia bacterium | reverse complement strand
GCACACAAATCAGCGTAAACCAGCGGATCCAGATGGCCCCCCACCAATCGGCATCCTGACCTTTATCCAGGATAATTTGCAATGTTCCGAGGAACAGCGCAATTAAACCGAAGCCGATTTTGTCCAAACGTCCAGCGCGTCCGGCGTGAATGTACGGCGGGTCTTCCAGCACGGCGGACATCAGGAAAAAGGCGATGATGCCCACAGGCAGATTGATGTAAAATGTCCAGCGCCAGGACCAATTGTCCGTGAGCCAGCCGCCGAGCGTGGGGCCGATGATGGGCGCGACAACTATGGCCAGCCCGAATAGCGCCGTGGCGGCCCCCCGTTTGGCCGGTGGAAAACTTTCCAACAGGATGGCCTGGGACAGCGGTTGCATGGCGCCGCCGCCGATGCCCTGCAAAACGCGTGAGAGCACCAGCATGGTCATGCTGGTAGCCACACCGCACAGCAATGAAGCGGAGGTAAAGATGATCGTACAGGCGATCAGAAAACGTTTGCGCCCAAAAAAGTTGGAGAACCAGGTGCTGGCCGGCAGGATAATCGCATTGGCCACCAGGTAGCTCGTCAGCACCCACGTGGATTCGTCCTGGGTGGCACCGAGATTTCCCGCGATGTAGGGCAGCGCGACCACGGCAATGGAGGTGTCCAAAATGACCATGAAGGTGGCCAGCATCACCGCGATGGCAATGACCCACGGATTGGCCCGCGGACGCCAGTTTGCATGTGGGTCCGCGTCGCTCATTTGACTCTCACTTTGGGCTCGACGGAGATGCCAGGCGAAATGTCCAGGTTCGTCGGCAAATCTTCATCAAACACAATTTTGACGGGCACGCGCTGGACGACTTTGACGTAGTTGCCCACAGCGTTTTCCGGGGGCAACAGGCTGAATCGCGCGCCGGTGCCAGCTTGCAGGCTGTCCACTTTGGCTTTGAAATTATGGAAGGGATAGGCGTCGATATGTACCATGACGGGTTGCCCCGGGCGCATATAGGTCAGTTGCGTTTCCTTGAAGTTGGCGGTCACCCAAACGTACCTTGGCACCAGCGCGAAAAGCGCCTGGCCGGGTGAAATATAATTTCCCAATTGGACTGAACGGGCGGTGATGCGCCCATCAAACGGGGCGGTAATTTTTGTATAGGAGAGATTCAGTTCAGCCTGGTCAAGCCTGGCCTGGGCCTGCCCGACGGCGGCCTGGGCGGTCCCCACACCGGCCTTGCTCAATTCCACGTCGGCCTGGGCGGCGATCACCTGGCTGTGCGCCGAATCCAAATCGGCAGCGGTCGAACGGGCCCGGGCCTCGGCCAAATCATAGGCGCTCTTGGAAACCGCGCGGCTCTCGACCGTTTCATAGCGCTTCATATCCGCGCTGGCCTGCGCATCTTCAGCTTCAGCAGCGACGACGGCGGCCTGGGCCTGGACGACTTTTGATTCGCTCACCTGCACCTGGGCCTGCGCAGAATCCACCTGGCTCTGCGCCGCAGCCAAATCAGCCTTAGCCAGGGCGAGGCTGGCTTCGTAATCGCGCGGATCGATTTCCACCAGCAAGTCACCGGCCTTGACCCATTGGTTGTCGTCGATCAACAGTTTTACAACGGGCCCTGAAACACGCGGGGCAATGAGGGTCGTGTAACCGTCAATGAACGCGTCATCCGTGTCTTCGTAAGGCGCGATAAAGATGAAATAATAAATCGTGACGAGGATGAGAAGGACCAGCACTACAATGCCGATGACAATTTTCTTGCGATGATCTTTTTTGGCCGGTGGCGGCACAAGTGCCGGTTCCGAAACGGCCGAAGCCTTGGGTTCGTTAGGTTTGTCCTCCATAAGTGTGATAGTACTGCGCTTAAAACTCCGCGCTGACGGTAATAGTGCTTATGTTAATAGTCAATACTTCTCAACAAACAAAGAAGGCGCGCAGAGAAACTGCGCGCCTTATACGGACCCACCTCATTGCGTCTGTTAATTCTTTTGGCTGTCGCGGAGCAATTCTTCCGGCGTGATGACCAGGTCGAGTTTCTCCGTGTGACGGATGATGGTAAACATCGTTGGCACACCAATCACTTTGGCAACCAGATGGCGATGCAGCTCATCAATCGTCGAGACCGGCTCGCCGGCAAACGCGACAATGACGTCGCCTTCGAGCAGGCCTGCGCGCCGGGCCGGACTGTTGGGCTCGGTGCCCGCCACCAGGACGCCGTATTCCGCCGTTAACCGGTGAAACCGCACGACGCGCCGGTGAATGGGCACGTTTTGGCCCATGACACCAATCCAACTGCGACGGATGCGGCCCTCTTTAATCAACCATGCCGCGACAAATTCGGCCGTGTTGCTGGCGATAGCAAAACAGATTCCCTGCGCAGGAAGAATGACGGCGGTATTCACGCCGATGACTTCGCCGCGGGAATTGACCAGCGGGCCGCCGGAATTGCCCGGATTCAATGCGGCGTCGGTCTGGATGACGTCGTCAATCAGCCGCCCGGATTGCGAGCGCATGGAACGGCCCAACGCGCTTACGACTCCGGCGGTCACGGTTTGTTGAAATCCAAAGGGACTGCCAATGGCCACGGCAATTTGACCGACACGAATGTTCTTCGAATCACCCAAATGCGCGTAGCTCAATTGCTGCGGCGCATTGATGCGAATCACCGCGAGGTCCGATTCCGGATCTTCGCCAATGAGATCTGCGCGAAAGATTTGCCCGTCGGCCATGGTGACGTCCATTTTATCCGCGCCGTGAACGACGTGACTGTTCGTGAGAATGAAACCATCCGGCGCGATGACGAAGCCGGAACCGGCACCGCCGGATTCCTGTCCCTGCTGTTTATCACGACTAGCCTTATGGACACGGATGTTCACCACGGCCGGCGCGACTTTCTCGACCACGTCTGTGATGGTCCTGGAATAGCTGTCCAGCAGTTCATCATCCGCAGGCGGCGATTGAACCGCCGGCTCAATCATCTGGCTGTCGTTACTGCTCAACGCACGGACCAGTTCGACTGGCCGGCGTCCCTGAAATTCAGTTGGGATTTTCATAATTACTCCATTTCTTATTTGCAAAAAAGCCTCCCTCCCATGGAAGCGCTTTTTGCCTGGTTGTTTAAGCCGCAACCGAAAGTTTCTCCAATTTGGAGACAATCGCACGCTTGGCGATCGCGCCGACGGTCTGGTCCCGCACCTCGCCGCCGGAAAAATACAGCAGCGTGGGGATGGACTGGATGCCATAGCGGGCGGCCAGCGTCGGATTGTTGTCGATGTTGACTTTGGCGACCTTTACACGGCCGAATTGTTCCGTGGCAATTTCATCGAGCACCGGCCCGAGCATCTTGCACGGCCCGCACCACTCGGCCCAAAAGTCCACCAGGACAGGTTCTTTCGATTGAAGAACATCCTGCTCAAAGTTTGCTTCGTTAATTTCAATTGTCGTTTTCATATTTAACCTCAGTTAAATGTAATTTGTTTGTCAAACGGCCTTAGCCACGGTAACCGCCGGAAACATTCAGGGTTTCGCCGGTGACCCAGCCGGAGTCGGCCGAGGCCAGGAATGCGGCCACGGTGCCGATATCCTGCGGCTGGCCAATACGGCCCAGCGGCGTCATCGCTTCAGCATGCTTCTGGAAATCGCCGCCCATAAAACCGGCGGTATGAACTCCTTCCGTCTCAATCAGGCCGGGATTAATGGCGTTAACGCGGATTTTTCGCGGCCCCAATTCTTTGGCCAGCGATTTGGTAATAGTGTCCACGGCTCCTTTGGTGGCGCTGTAAACCGAACCGTTGGCTGGCGCATAGGTGCTGACGACGGAACTGATATTGATGACACTGCCACCGCTCGGACCAAACTGCCGGGCGGCTTCCTGGGTCGTGAGCAGCAGGCCGAGAACATTCAAGTTAAATTGCTTGTGATAATGTTCCTCGGTGATTTGGTCCAACGGCAGAAATTCAAAAACGCCTGCATTGTTTACGAGGATGTCCACCTGGCCGAAATTTTTCTTCGTTTCGGCGAAGAGTTGGCCGATCTCGGCTTTTTTGGAGACATCAGCCTTGACGGCCACAGCCTTGCCGCCGTTTTTAGTAATTTCGGAGACAACGTTGTCGGCGCCGGTTTTGCTCGAAGCATAATTGACGACGACGGACGCGCCTTCAGCGGCCAGATGTTTGGCAATGGACGCGCCAATGCCTTTGGATGCGCCGGTGACGACGGCGACTTTGCCTGCCAGTTTTTTTGTATTCGTGCTCATGTTTTTAGATGGTTGTTGTTTATTAATTTTAAATATAGATGGCCGTTTTTACCGGAGGAGCAACCGTTGCCGGTCGTTCCACGTAGCGGCACGCTGGATTTTTTCCGCGGCTAAATCCGGGAAAACCAGTTGCGGATATAACGTCTGCCATGCAATGGCTTCGGCCTCGTTTACGGCCAACCGCAGCATTTTTTCATGCACTTCGAGCGTCTCACGCGCCTCGTTCAGAATCGCCTCTTTGGCGTTCCGGATTTGCGTTAAAATCTGTTTGCCGCACTTCAGGCAAGCTTTGCTGAAAGCAACGCCTGGGCTGGTATATTGCCGAGTTTCGTTCGTTTGATTTGCTTTCATATTCTTTCTTCTTTCTCTTTAATGTAACACTTACGATTACATACTCTCACAAAAAAAATTTGTGTCAAATATTTTTTTCTTCGCATCCGCAAGAGGCTTTTACCGCGTCAATTACATCGGAAAGCGTGGTTTTTTCAAGGTCCCGTTCGAGGGCGTTTTGGGCCGAAACAAAGATTTTTTCCAATTCTTCCTTCATACAATGGCCTACGGGGCAGTCTTCATTAGGCTTTCGGGAAGGGGTGGAAAAGGTCTCAGAGGCTTCTACGGCACGGTAAACTTGGGCCATATTAATGCGTTTTGGCGAGTAATTCAGACGCGAACCGGCCCCGGCTCCCTTGCAGGTATCAATCAATTTGGCCTTTTGCAAAGCAAGCAAAAGGCGCCGTACGATGACGGGATTAGTATTGATGCTATCGGCCAGATAAGCGGAAGTCACGCGGTCGCCTTCCTTGTAGGCCAGGAGGGTGAGCACGTGAACTGCCATGGCAAAGCGACAACTGGTTCGCATAAAGTGAAAGTAACATCAGAGATTACATTTCGCAAGGGAATCTCATGTTGGGCTGCGGACAATTATGCAGCCGCCATCAAACGATTCGCCGGGACGGCCAGGCGACGCAGCGCCCGGGCGATGCGGCTGATGGGGAAATTCCAGCGGTTTCGCTCGACCTGGCGAAATAATTGCATGGTGGGGTACCACGGGGTATCGGCGCGATCCAGGAACCAGCGCCAATCAGGCGAATGCTGGACGAGCATCCAAACGGGTTTGCCCAGCGCGCCGGCCAAATGGGCCACGGAGGTGTCCACGGTGATGACCAGATCCAATGCAGCAACGGTGGACGCTGTCTCCAAAAAATCTTTAAACACCATTTTTGAATTCAAGTTTGACAATGACCTCGCGTAAGGCTCGTCGGAGAATGGCAAGGTTTGCTGCAAGCTGTAAAAAGCAACATCCGGTGTTTGCAAAATAGGCGCGAGTTCCTGAAGAGGGATTGAACGGGCGGCGTCCTGATTATGACGAGGATTTCCCGCCCATGCCAACCCGACTTTTAGCCGGCCGGGTTGCGCGGGCAGTCCTTCCAGGGCCGGAGCCTGGAGATAGGGCGTTTGGCCGGGGATGGTCTCCAGCGTGATGCCGAGGGCGCGCGGCAGGCTCAACATTGGGATAAAATAATCAAACGGAGGAATGGTTGTGCCATGAGGAATGACCGTGTCCGCGCATTTTGAATATTGAAATAGAGACATTAATTCCGGGCGGCACTCGAGGATGACGTGGCCGACGCGTTCGCGCGCCAAAGCAACGAAACGGACCATTTGAATGGCATCGCCAAATCCCTGTTCCGCATGGACAAAGAGTGTTTTGTGCGGAGCGTGTTCCCCCTGCCAGGCGGGCTGGGGAAATTTGCGCGGCGTCATCGAATGCCAGCGCCATTCATATTCCGGAAATCCTTCGGCGAGGCGGCCGGCGGCGAGGAGAGAAAGGGACCGGCCATAATGCGCAAGGACATAATCGGGTTTGATGGTCAGCGCACGATCGTAAGCATTGATGGAATCGTCCAAACGATTCAGTTCCTTGAAACATTT
>JASHZU010000069.1 GCA_030042375.1 Verrucomicrobiia bacterium | reverse complement strand
ATGAAAATCATCGAATTTACCCACCGGCGCGAAGTCTGCCAGCCAGGTACCGTCTTTGTTTCGCGGATGCATGTATTGGGCAACGGGGTCCCAAAGATTTGTATAGTTATGTGAGCGGGCCGTCAGCCATTGATAATCGTTTTCTTTGCCGAGCGCTTTGGCCAATTGCGCGACAGACCAATCTTCATAGGCATATTCGAGCGTCATCGAAGCGCCATCCTTGTGCAGGCCCTTGCCCTCGATATTTTCCGGCACGTAGCCGCGCGGGACATAATATTTCATGCCACCGCTCTGGGCATTGGTTCCCCATTCGTAACCGGCGTGGTCGCGGATGCCGCCAGGCAACGCGTTTTTAATTAATCCTTCATAGGCCAGGTTAACATCATAGCTGCGGATGCCTTTGTTGTACGCGGCGGCAAAAAACGGCGCCGCTGGATCGCCAATCATCACAAAGGTATAATTGCCCCCCGATGGCCCGCGTGGAATCAAACCGCCATCGCGATACATGTTCACCATAGTATTGCAAAAACCGTCCATGATTTCGGGATAGGCAAACGACCATAAAATATTGATGGACCATTCGCCGCCCCAAAGGGCGTCGAAATTATACTGCGGGAAAAGCGGGTGGCCGCTGGCATCCAATGGCACCTGGCGAATGATAGGCCGGGCGCCAGTCATATCACAATAGCTTCCATCCGCGTCGCTCACGATGTGCCTACCCAGCAATACATGCCAGAGGTCGGTATAAAATTTAATGCGTTGCGCTTCCGTGCCGCCCTCAACACTGATGCGGCCAAGCATGTTGTTCCATTCCTCACGCGACGCGCGAACGACCGCGTCAAAATCCCATCCGGGCAATTCAGCCTGGAGATTTTTTCGCGCATTGTCTTCGCTGGTGTAGGAAATGGCGACCTTCATCAGGATTTTTTCGCCGGTCCGGGTCGGAAATTCCACATAGCCGCCTACGTCGCCACCGGAAATTTCTTTGACCGATTCCGGTTGCAAGGTTTTATCGCGCCACACGCCGAAATCCACCGGCTTGCTGAATTGCGCGACGAAATAAACCGTAAAAGGTTTCAGGCGGCGCTGTGTTGGGGCCATCGTCGAATAGCCCGCGATTTCTGTGGGACTAACCTGGCGAACCGCGCTGGTCTTAATCGGCCCCATCAGCGTCGCGCCTGTGTCAAAAGAGATATACGATTTGTCGCTTGCCGGAAACGTGTAGCGATGAAAGCCCACGCGGCAGGTCGAAGTCAGTTCCGCCGTGATTCCGTATCGTTGCAAAAAAACTTTATGGTAACCGGGATGAATGACTTCATCGCCATGCGAGAAAGGCGAAGCCGTCGCCGCCAAACCATCCTGTGCGTGAAGCTCGCCCGTCATCGGCATGGCCGGGATGCCATACAATTGCCAGCAATGAACGTGGCTGAAGCATTGGATATTGGTCTGGCCATAGATATAGCCATACAGCCAGTCTCCCCCGACACTGGTATCCGGACTCAAACTCACCATGCCGAATGGCCGGCACGCCGACGAAAAGTAATACCAGCGCGATTGGGCCGTGCCGATGACCGGGTCCACATAATCCGACGGCAATTTTTCCGCACGACACGTTTGCAGCGCGCACGAGCTAAATAAAACAACAACCAAAAAACGGTTTATGGATAGCGTGGTGAGTGGCTGAAACATTTTTAAAGGGAAATGCTCATTGGCTTGCGGGCTCATCCAATTCGCGCTCCAGCCAGGGAGCTACTTTATCCATCCATAATTGCGCGTGCGCTTTGAGCCCCTCGGCGCTCAAATGAATGCCCTCGCCGTTTTTCTCCCGCATTTTGCCGGTCAGAACGTCCGTGTCCGGCCCGGGAAACGCGAAACCGTCGTCGCACACTGCCTTTTGCGCCGCGGGAATGTCCGGCGTGCCGGTGTCATCGGGATTATGATAGCTGACCTGCGCCACAAACCACGGCGCGTTCCAGCCTATTTCCTCGCGCGAATCAGCAATAATTGTTTCCAGAAACTGCCGGTATAATGCGCCAGCCAATGTGTTTTGGGGATTCTCCTGGTTCGCGTCCGATTCGCCCTGATGCCAAAGCACCGCGCGAAAACCATTCGGGCCAAGCTGCTTCATCCTCCCCGCGAACGTATCAAAAATTTTTCCCGACGACTCCCATTGTCCTGGTCCGACCGTCACGACATTGCGCGTCAGGGGTGGCAGGCCGGAAAAACGCACGCCCGCTGGCAGCCATTCGCGCACACTGGTGCTGCCAATGCCCATCGGCACAATGCCCACAGGTACATTGAATCGCTTCACCATCGCATCACCAAAGATCGGCATAAAACTGCCTTTCTTCCCGCCTGCACCAGGCTCAGGATCTGCCGCCAGCGTCCAATTCGTTCCGTTGTATGCCACTACCAGGCCGGTCAGCGTTCGATTTTGTTGTTCGCCGTAATTGGCGGAATTGGATTGCCCGGCAATGACAAAAATTTCTCCGACGCCCACATGCTCCACCGTATTGCTCAGCACCGGCTGGTTTTGCCGCAACGCGCGAATTTCCAAACGATACCAACCGCCCGCCGGCACCGCCAATTCACCTCGAAAGTAAGACACCCGTGGATCAAACGGCAGCTTCTGCCATTTGCCCGGCAGCGCGTCGCCCGTGTAAGATTTTCCAATCAGCCGCGCCTGCACCGTATCCAGCGGAAGCGCCTGCTTGCTCTCCGGCAAAATCGCTCCGGCGACAATCACTTTCCCCTGGTCGCGTGTCGCGCGCTGGAAAACCTGGTAGTCCATCGGCGAATCCAAATGGAGCTTGAGCGGCGCATTCGTTACGTCGTCGGCGCTCGCCATTAAAATGCCACTTAAGAGAATCCAAACAATGCTAAGAATTTTTTTCATGCTAAAAATGATGCTGTCTGGCACAAACGGCAAAATCTCCCCATCAGGTTTTTAGAACATTGC
>JASHZU010000001.1 GCA_030042375.1 Verrucomicrobiia bacterium | reverse complement strand
CTCCGCCACAGCCGCGGGGCTGGCTATGACGGCATGGCTGGTGCATCGTGGTTGGGGTGCGGTCGCTGCGATTTTTGCCCTCGGCGTGATGTGGTCGCGCATCGCCCTTCAATCCCATCACTTGTCAGACGTCGTCGCCGCGGTAGTGCTAGCAATTCCCCTGGCTATGTTATCCAAAGAAATGCTCCTGCCGCGCCTGGAATCTGAATTTGAAAAGCTCGACCGCAAGCGGAAAAAACAATAGCTTCGCTTTTATCCTCCTAATGACGTCGGATCTTCCACGTCGCCTTTATTGAAGCTCACGTAATCCTCCGTCAAATCCGCGGCATAAATCACCGCGCCGGCTTTGCCGAGATTCAGCCGGATGTGCAAATCAAATTCCTTCGGCGCCGCGGCGGCGCACAATTCCTTGAACGTCGCCTGCGTGGGCTGCCCGCGTTTCAGGCCCCAGAGAATATCCTTTGACCCCGGCGCGCTGTACCCGATATCCACTTTTTCTTCCACAATGTGCGCCGGCGAATAGCCGATGGCGTCAATGATGCGCCCCCAATTCGGATCGCCGCCGTGCCAGCTCGTTTTCACCAGCGGGCTGTTTCCCACGGCCCGCGCCGCGGCGTCGGCATCCGCAACTGTCTCCGCGCCGCTCACCCGCACCGTCACGATGCGATGAACCCCTTCGCCATCCCGCACAATCATCTTCGCCAGTTCCAGGCAAACATGGTTCAATGCCGCTTGAAAAATTTTGAGCCTTGAGTTTTGGGCCTTGAGTTTCTCATTCTCCGCCAACCCGTTCGCCAAAACCAAAACCGTGTCATTCGTGCTCATATCGCCATCCACGGTAATGCGATTGAAACTTTGCGCGACGGCTTCGCGCAAAGCAGCCTGCAATATCTTTTGCTCAATGGCCGCATCCGTCGTGATGAAACAAAGCATCGTGGCATGCAATGGCAGCGCGGCGGGCCGTTGGCCGTTGGCGCTCATGCCCGGCTGGATCATTCCCGCGCCCTTGCACATGCCGCCGATGCGCACCGTCTTTCCGCCCAGCTCGAATTCAACGGCAATCTGTTTCGGCCGCGTGTCGCTGGTCATGATCGCTTCCATGGCATGGTCCGCGTGGGCAGTGGAATTGCCCAAAACTTTCCCCGCTTCGACAATTCCCCGCCCCACATTTTCCATCGGCAGCGTCATGCCGATTCTGCCCGTGGAACCGACAAAAATTTTCTCCGCTGGAATCTTCAATTCCCGCGCCGCAATTTCCGTCATCGCTTTCGCGTCCCGCAATCCCTGCTTTCCGGTGCAGGCATTGGCGTTTCCCGAATTCACGACCACCGCCTGCGCGATTCCTTTTTTGATTCGTCCCATACACACCTTCACCGGCGCGGCGCAAATCTGGTTGGTCGTGAACATCCCCGCCACCGTGGCCGGCGCTTTGGAAACAATCAGCGCCAGGTCACGTTTCTGTCCCTTGTCCGAGCCTTTGCCCGTGCCGAGCCGTTTGATGTCGCAGAAAACGCCGCCCGCAGAAAAGCCTTTTGGCGCGACGACCGAACCTTCGATGGTTTTAAATGTGATTTTCATGATTTGATGTCTGGCAACTCAATTTCTCCGCGCGAGTAAAGCACCGCGTTTCCACCGATACGAACCCGCTCACCCGCGTCTTCACAAAAAAGTTCACCGCCCCGTTTCGAAAGTTGCCGCGCAAATAATTTCTTTTTGTCGAGCCGCTTTGACCAATAGGGAATCAGCGTGCAATGGGCCGAGCCGGTCACCGGGTCTTCGTTGACGCCGTCCGTCGGCGCGAAAAAGCGCGACACAAAATCACAATCGTCTCCCGGCGCCGTCACAATGACTTTGCAATCCAGTGTTCCGAGCAAACCAAAATCCGGCTGCAGCGAGCGCACGTCATCCGCACTGGCAAAGACCACAAAATAATCGCGCGCTTTTAAAATTTCGGCCGGCGGCATGCCCAATCCTTTAACCAACGCGTCCGGCACTATACATGACGCAGGCGGCCGCGATGGAAAATCCAGTGTCAAAACATCGACGTTTCGCGACACCGTCAAACGCCCGCTCTTCGAATAGAAATGAACAGCATCGCCACGAAAACCCGGTTCCGAGAATACAATAAAAGCCGATGCCAGGGTGGCATGGCCGCACAAATCAATTTCCACCGTCGGCGTAAACCAGCGCAGGTCATAATCATCGCCACGCGGGACAAAGAAAGCCGTTTCCGACAAATTGTTTTCAGCGGCAATGCTTTGCATCAGCGTATCATCCAGCCATTTCGTAAGCGGGCACACGCCGGCGGGATTCCCGCGAAATAATTTGTTCGCGAAAGCGTCCACTTCAAAATATGGAATCCTGGCCATCTTTTAAATCTTCAGGGCATCAATTTCCAGCCGCACCATTCTCACATGGACTTTCTTGTCGGTATCAGGCGGATGTTTGGCCACGTAACGTTGCGCCACCGCGGCGATAAATTCTTCGCGCATCGCTTCCGGCACGCGTTGGATGTAGGGAAGCCACGTGGTTCGCAGCCACGCGGCAAAGCCCTCCGCCCCGGGATAGGTCGCATCCTTGTCCGCAAGGTGGACAGTTTGCACACGGAACCCGGCCTTCGGCAGCCATTTTTGATAATCCTCCGGCGCGTAAAAGAAATACGCCTCCGGCATTTTGCGAAAAAATTCGCGCCAGCGCTTCAACCGGATTTCCGGCCGCATCGCCAAAAAAACGTCATGCGCATTGCCTCGGCCTCCGCACGAAACCACCAGCCGTCCGCCGGGTTTTAAAACCGCACCCGCGCGCTGCAAAAACGCCTCGTGATCATCCACCCAGTGCAGGGCCGCGTTCGAAAAAATCAGATCAAATTGCCGCGCGAACTTAATCTTCCTTGCATCCATGACCTGGAATTTAAGGTTCGGGGCTTTGCTTTTGGGAAATGTTTTCTTGGCAAAAGCAATCATCTCCGCCGAAGCATCAATGCCTGTCGCCGTGCCATCGGGGATGGCCCGCGCGATTTCCGCGGTGATTTTGCCATCGCCGCAGCCGACATCCAAAATATGTTCATCGCCGCGCAGATGAAGTTTGGCAATCAATTCACGTGCCCACGTTTGCTGCACGGAGGAATTGGCCGCATAATCGGCGGCGTTCCATTTAGCGGAAGGTGTTTTTCGTTTGGGTGGTGCTTGTTTCATCTAAAGAAAATATTTTGCGAGACTGAAATAGAACAACAAAGTAAAAATGTCAGCCAGTGCCAGCGTGATGGGCCCGGCCGCAATCTTGGGGTCGAGCTTCAGCGCGTGCAAGATCGTCGGCACCGTCAATCCCGTCAGGCACGCCGCGCACAGGCAAAACGCCACGCTCGTGCCGATGACCAGCGCCGCCGGTTTATCGCCCTGCCAGGCCCATACGATCAGCCCCACGACCAGCCCGCAGGCGCTGCCCAGCAAAACGGCTGTCGCCATTTCCTGCTGCAAGGTATACCAATACCAGCGCGGCGTCGGCTTGCGGTTCCGCAAGGCCTGGATGGTCACTGTCATGGATTGGATGCTCACGCTTTCGCCCAGTCCCAAAATCATGGTCAGGAAAAACGCAATCACCAGGCTCTTGGCCAGCGTCAGTTTGTAGGCCCCTGCCAAAAACGCGCAAAAGGTGCCGCTCAAAAGGGTGGTGACCAGCCATGGAAACCGGAAACGAAACGCCCGCAACGGCGAGGCATCCCGCACTTGCGAGACGCGAAAGCCAATCGCTTCAAACACCCCGTCCATCTGTTCCCGCTCGGCAATGTCGAAAACTTCATCCGTAAATAAACCAATATCCACCACGCCGATGACATGCCGCTCCCCATCGATAATGGGAAACGCAAAAAATTTGTGCAGTGTGAAAAATTCGCAGGCATCCAGTACTGTCGCCGTGTGTGGAATCGCATAGACCTGTCGAATCATGATCCCCTCCAGCTTTTGGCCCAGTGGCGCTACCAGCAATCGCCGGGTTGGCACCACTCCGGTCAGCCGCTGCGCACCGTCCACAACATAAAAATAAATCACCTTTTCGCCCACGCCCCGGCTTCGAATCGCCGCCAGCGCCTCATCCACGGTCAAACCCTGCGCGAGGGTCGTGAAATCCTGCCGCGCAAACGGCAGCACCGGTTCATTGAGATGTTCGGAACCTGGCTTGGCCATCGCCTTTTGGGGATTAAATCAAAGCAGTCCCGCCGTTTCCGGGAAACCGCAAATGATATTCATGCTTTGCACGGCCTGCCCGCTCGCGCCTTTCACCAGGTTGTCAATCGCGCTCATCACGATGAGCAGGCCCGTGCGCGGGTCGAGCCGCCACGCAATCTCAATCGCGTTTGTGCCCACCACATTTTTTGTGTCAGGCAAATTTTTGCCTTCGAGCAATCGGATGAACGGTTCCCCGCCATAAAACTTTTTGTAGCAGGCGGCAATTTTTTCTTCCGTCAATTTTTCCGTCGGCTCCAAATATAGCGTCGTCAGGATGCCTCGGTTTACCGGGATCAAATGCGGCGTGAACTGCATGACAATCGGCGTCCTGGCTGCGAGTGAAAGCTGTTCCTCGATTTCGGACAAATGCCGGTGCTTGGGCACACCGTAGGGCCGGACGCTTTCGTTGCATTCGCAAAAAAGATATTCCTGTTCCACTTTCCGTCCCGCCCCGCTCACCCCGCTCATCGAATCCGCGATGATGCCGGAGGTCTTGACCAGGCCCGACTGAACCAAAGGAATTGTCGGCAGCAAAATGCTCGTCGGGTAACAACCCGGCGAGGCCACCAGCAGCGATTTCTTGATCGCTTCCCGATGAATTTCCGGCAAGCCGTAGACTGATTTCTTCAACAAATCCGTCGCCGGATGCTCATGCGCGTAAAATTCCTTGTACGTCTCCGCGCTTTTGAGCCGGAAATCCGCGCTCAAATCAATCACCACCGCCCCCGCGTTCAGCAATGGCACGGCATATTCGGCCGCGACGCCATGGGGCAGCGCGAGGAAAACGATGTCCGCCTGTTTCGCTACGACTTCCGCGTTCGGCTCCGTAAAACGAATCGCCTGCGACGTGGGATGGCCGGCAAATTTTGGAAAAACCTGCGCCAGCGTTTGGCCGGTATTTTGGCGCGAGGTCACCGCCACCAGTTCCGCTTGCGGATGGTTCAACAGCAACTGCACCAGGACTTCGCCGGAATAACCCGACGCGCCGACAATGGCGATTTTTTTTGTTTTCATTTTAAATCTGACGGCCTCAACAGACACATTTGTAACTTGTTTCCGGAACCTTTTCCATAAAACGTTCCGGATATTTTAACGGCGTGAAGCCATACTGCCCGTAAAGCGTGTGCGCGTCCCGCGTTCCCAGCACAATCCGCCGCAGCCGCTGCAGCCCCGGATGCGCGACAATCGCCGCGACCAATTTCTTGCCGCAGCCGGAGCCGCGCTCTTCCTCGACAATAAATACATCCGCCAGCCACGCGAACGTCGCAAAGTCCGTGACCGCGCGCGCGAAACCGATTTGGCGGCCTGCCCGGTAAATTCCAAAGCACAACGAATGCTCGATGGAACGGCTCACCACTTCCATTGGCACGTCTTTGGCCCAGTAACTGCGCTGGCTCAAAAAACGATGGATGAATGGCCGGTCCAATCGCGCCTTGTCGTCAGAGATCAACAGGTCGCCGTCGTTTATTTCGTATGGTTTCATAAAACAAAAAACCCCGCTGGATTGAACCAGCGGGGCTTGGAAATTTCCAGTGCGATTAACGTTTGGAGAATTGGAAACGTTTGCGCGCGCCCGGCTGGCCGTACTTCTTGCGCTCTTTCATGCGAGAATCGCGGGTCAGCAGACCTTCCGCCTTCAGTTGGGGGCGCAGGTTCGCGTCAAATTTTAACAATGCCCGGGCAATGCCGTGGCTCACCGCGCCGGCCTGGCCGTTCGGGCCGCCGCCGTTCACGTTCACGTTCGTGTCCACTTTCTCCGTCGTGCCGGTCACCGCCAGCGGCTGCGCCGCAGTGGCGCGGAGGGTTTCGAGGGGGAAATAATTTTCAAATGGCCGGCCGTTGACGGTGATCTTGCCGCTGCCGGCGGCCAGGCGCACCCGCGCCACGGAGGTTTTGCGCCGTCCGGTTCCAATAAAATCGTTTGTCGTTTTTGCTGCCATGGTTCTTAAAAATTTTTAAGCTGCGGCCTTGAGCGCATCGGGCTTTTGCGCCGCGTGCGGATGTTTCGGGCCTTTGAACACTTTCAATTTCGTGAGCAATACCCGGCCGAGCCGATTCTTGGGAATCATGCCTTTGACGGCGCGCTCAATCAGCAATTCCGGATGCCGTGCGCGAAGTTGTTCCACTGTCGTGTACTTCTCGCCGCCCTTCCAGCCGGAGTACGTCATGTATTCCTTGTCCGTTTCTTTCTTGCCGGTCACGCGCACTTTTTCCGCGTTGATGACCACCACAAAATCTCCCGCGTCCAGGTGCGGCGTATAGACTGATTTATTTTTGCCGCGCAAAATATCGGCCACCTGCACGGCCAAACGGCCCAGCACCGCGCCGTCGGCATCAATGACATGCCACTTGCGGTCGTTTAAATTCACTTTTGGCAAATGCGTTTTCATCTAAAGGAACGGTGAATCTATCAAATCGCCGTCTGAAGTCAACGGCCAAATTCAATTCATTTTGTTGTGCCGCCGGATGCCCGTCTTTTACGCCGGACAGGGCAATCACCTTTATTCCGCCGCCATGCTCTTGGACGACGCAGGCTTAGTGGTTGTGGCTGCACCAGTGCCCGCCATATTGACCGCCGCCACGTCAAACGTATAGGTTTTCCCGTCTTCCAGGCCGTCCACCACGTCAAACGTCACGTGATTGCCCGACAGGACCAGGAACTTGCGTCCGGTAAACATCACCTTGCGTCCGCCCGGGTTGACCGTGACCGCATAAGCCAGCACAGGGCTGCCTCCATCGTCGGCCGGTGGGCTCAAATGGATGCTCGCAATCCCGTTGTGGATAAAAGCCGACGCCGTGGCCGGCGCACCCGGCGGCTGAATTGCCGTTGTCGAGGGCGTCACCGGCGCCGACGACATCGACGACGGGCTGCTGCCATTGGCATTTTCCGCCGTCACGGCAAAAGTATAAGTCTTGCCGTTGTCCACACCGTTAAACTTCAGATAACCATCCTTCTTGAAGTCATCAGCCGAAAGCGTTTGCTTGTCGCCCGATGACGAAATCACCGTGTACGAGGTTACCGGCGCACCGCCTTCAAAATTCGGCGGGTTCCACGCCACCAGGACAAAGCCATCTCCCGGCGCCACCGCCACGCGCATCGGCGCTTCAGGCGCGGACGGGGTCCCAAATTGCTTGTCCAAAATATCTTTGTACTTGGGCTCCAATCCCGCAGTGTCCAGCACTTTAGCCGGCACTTGGTCAAGCG